>CACLEI010000011.1 GCA_902605935.1 uncultured SAR86 cluster bacterium
AAATAGATCTCACTTTTTGCAGGGTCTTTTTCTTGGCAATCAGAAAGTTTTCCCGGAAGACCACCACCTTCAAATACGCCTTTTCTCCTAGTCAGTTCTCTTGCTTTTCTAGCAGCCTCTCTAGCTCTAGCCGCTTCTATAATTTTTGTAGCAATTAGCTTTGCCTCTCCAGGATTCTCCAATAGATATTCTGTTAAGGCTTTATAAGTTTCTTGCTCAACTACTGGCCTTACTTCGGAAGAAACTAATTTATCTTTGGTTTGTGAGGAGAACTTTGGATCTGGGACTTTAACAGAAACAACAGCAACTAAACCTTCTCTAGCATCATCACCTGAGGTAGACACCTTCTCTTTGTTCATCCCCTCCTTTTCCATATAGTTATTCAGTGTCCTTGTTAAGGCTGTCCTGAATCCTACTAAGTGGGTTCCACCGTCTCTTTGTTTAATATTATTTGTATAACATTGAATGTTTTCTTGGTAGCCATCATTCCATTGAAGTGATACTTCGATGGTTATGCCATCTGAAGCTTCTTTTACAAAATGAAATACAGAATTAACAGTTGTTCTTTTTGTATTCAAAAATGATACGAATTCTGCCAAACCGCCTTTGTGAAAAAATTCCTTTTTCTTAGCGTTTCTCTCATCAATTAAGATAATTTTAAGGCCTGCATTGAGGTAGGATAGTTCTCTAAGTTTAGTTTCTAAAACATCATACTGAAAAACAATATCTGAAAAAGTAGTAGGTGATGGCACGAACGTAACTTCAGTTCCTGTTTTATCGGTTTTTCCTGTTACCTTTAGTTTTCCTTTTGGAGCACCATCTTTATATTCTTGTTCATGTATTTTGCCGCCTCTATAGATAGTTAGTTTTAAGTCCTCAGATAAAGCATTAACAACCGAGACACCAACCCCATGCAAACCTCCTGAGACCTTATAAGAATTATCATCAAACTTTCCACCTGCATGCAACTTTGTCATGATAACTTCTGCTGCAGACATGCCTTCCTCGTGCATATCAGTTGGAATACCCCTTCCATTATCCGCGACAGAGACGCAATCATCTGACAAGATTTTCACTGTTATTTCATCACAATGACCTGCTAAAGCCTCGTCTATTGAATTATCAACTATCTCATAAACCATATGGTGTAAGCCGGTTCCATCATCGGTATCTCCAATATACATTCCTGGCCTTTTTTTGACTGCCTCTAATCCCTTCAGGACCGTAATGCTGGAGGAATCATAAGATTCGGCTTCAGTTTTTTTTGTGGCTTTTTTTAGTGTTTTTTTGGTGGCTTTGGTTGATTTTGATGCAGAAGGTTTTTTCTTGGTTGGCATATGTGTATTTTAATACATAATTAGATATTAATCTGTGTAAAATTTGTCATTTTCTTTAAAGATTTATGCATCTCTTCACCCTCAATCCCTGTTAAGATTATTTGATTCTCAGATTCGAGAATCTTCATGATTATAGATGTGAGGTTGCTCAAATCTAATTCTGAGCCCAGATCATCTATCATAAGAAGAATTTCAGTATCTTTTAAATCTTTCAAAAGTTTTATACTAGATAAAAAGACTAACAAAATCAATATCTTAATTTGACCTCGGGAAAGATTAGAGGAAGCCTTTTTATTTTCTACTGTAAATGTAAAATCCATTCTGTGAGGCCCTTTTGACGTATATCCCAATGCCATATCCCTCTCAAGACTTTCAAACAAAGACTCTTCTAGTTTTTTTGGGCGTTCCCACCCTTTAGAAAAAGTTACACTTAATTTATCAAGGTAATTAAAAGAGCCGATAGAAATATTTTTTTCTATTGATTCTAAAGTATATTCTTTAAAAACCTTAAAAAAATTATATTGCTCAAGGCTGAGCTTTAAACCTAAGGTTGATAGCTCTTTGCTCCACAAGGAAACCTCTGAACTAGAAAGCTTTTTCTTTAGCGCCCTATTCCTTTGTTTGAGAGTTTTTTGATAGGCATTATGCAATTTTTTTATCTCAGGTTTCACGTGGAACATAAGATCATTAAAAAACTCCCTTCTGATTTCTGGCTCTCCATCTATCATTCTAAAGTTTTTAGCAAGTACGACTTGTAAAAAATATAACTCTTCTTTTTTTACAGATTGTTTTGCAAGCAATCTTTTTGAGAATAGTTTTTTATTATGACTATTTTCAACGACAAGATTAAGGTTTTTGCCATTAATGATTCCTTTTGCAGATATATTATAAAATTCCTTGTCAGAATGAATACATTCCTTGGTTTCCTTTGCTCTAAAAGAATTTCCAGTTAAGAGGACATTTAATGACTCTAAGACTGTTGTTTTTCCAGAACCGTTTTTTCCTAATATGAGATTTATCCCATCAGAGAAGGAGAAGGTTTTATCTTTAAAAAGCCTAAAGTTCTTTAAGTGAAGCCTCTGAAGAGGCATTACAGCCTCATTGGCATGATGACGTACACGTCATCTTCAGAATTTTGTTCTTTGATAATACAACTAGAATCTTCGCCATAGAATTCAAAAGAAACAGTTTCACTATCTATGGAGTTAAGAACATCTAATAGATATCCTATATTAAACCCAACCTCAAGGTCAGAGCCTTTATACATAACATCTACTTCTTCTTCAGCTGATTCTTGCTCTGGATTGTTAGCGGTAAGCTTAAGCTTATTTTGAGATAATTGGAATCTTACACCTCTGTACTTTTCATTTGACAAAACAGAGGCTCTAAAGAGGGCTGATTGGAGAATTTCTTTGCTTATTTCTAAAGGCAGCGGCTCCCCGGTTGGAAAAACCTTATTATAGTCTGGATACTTTCCATCTATTAATTTGCTTGAAAAACTAAGATTTTCAGAACGCACATCTACATAAGAAGCACCTATGAGGAGCTCTACAGTCCCTTCATTCGGTGAAAGCAGTTTTGAAAGTTCTAAAACTGCTTTTCTTGGAAGTATGTTTCTTACATCTAAATCTGCAGCATTAGTTGTTGCTGTTGAAAACGCCAATCTGTGCCCATCAGTTGCTACTCCATTTATTTTATTACCTTCTATCTCTAAAAGCATGCCATTTAAATAATATCTTACATCTTGCGAAGCCATAGAAAATGATGTTTTAGATAATAATCTTTTTAGAACACTGGACTCTACAGTAATTGGGATCTGCTCTTCATTAATTTCTATTTCAGGAAAATCGTCTGAAGAAATAGTTGCAAAATCTGCGTGAAAATTACTAGAGCTAACAGTCAATTTTCCATTTGATAGAGAAAAGTTAACATTTTCTCCTGGTGGCAATGACCTGCATAATTCTGACATTTTTCTTGCAGAAACTGTAGTTTCACCCTCCTCTATAATTTCGATTAAATCGGAAAAGGTTTTTATTTGTATTTCTAAGTCTGTTGCGGTAACTTCTAATTTTCCATTAACTGTTTTTAACCTCAAATTTGCTAAAATAGGTATTGTTTGGCGTCTTTCAGCTACAGCTGCAGCATTTTGTAGAGAGTCAACTATTTGTGCCTTTTCTGTGATGAACTTCATTCTTATATTATATAGTTAAAACCCTTAAAAGCTTTCTATAATCTTCTTCTATATCCAGATTAAATGACCTAAGTTGATTTATTTTTTTACATGCATGTATGACTGTTGTGTGGTCTCTTCCACCAAAAGACTCACCTATTTCAGGCAAACTGTAGTTTGTTAGCTCCTTTGCTAAGAACATTGCCATCTGTCTAGGTCTAGCAACTGATCTACTTCGTCTTTTTGAGAGGATATCACTCATTTTTATGTTGTAATACTCAGCTGTTGTTTTCTGAATATTCTCTACACTTACTTGCCTAGCCTGTATGGCTAGAAGATCTTTTAAAGAGTCCTTTATTAGGTCTATTGTTATTGGTTGTCCTGTAAAGTTCGAGTTTGCGATAACTCTTTTTAGAGCGCCCTCCAGCTCTCTTACATTCGATCTTACTTTTTGGGCTATAAAAAAAGCAGATTCTTGATTAAGCTCATGGTTCAAGATCGATGCTTTACTTAAGAGTATTGCAACTCTTGTTTCTAATTCGGGTGGCTCTATAACAACAGGCAGACCCCATCCCAACCTCGACTTTAGTCTGTCCTCTAATCCGTCTATTTCCTTAGGATACTTGTCACAAGTCAGAATCATCTGACTTCCTTTTTCAAGTAATGAATTGAACGTGTGAAATAACTCTTCTTGTGATTGCTCCTTTTTTGCAAAAAACTGAATGTCATCAATCAATAGAGCGTCTAAAGACCTATAGTGCTGCTTAAATTCATTAATTGCTCCTAATTGTAACGATTTTACCATATCACTCACAAATTTCTCTGAATGAACGTAAGCTATTTTCTTGTTGGGGTCTTGTTTCAAAATCTCATTTCCCACAGCATGCATAAGATGAGTTTTTCCCAGTCCCACTCCGCCGTATATAAAAAGAGGATTGTAAGAATTTTTAAGACCACCACCTATTTGTCTTGAAGCGGCTAAAGCAATATGGTTTGACTTACCCTCTACAAATGTTTCAAAAGTGAAATTATCTATTAGATTGTTTTTTTTGGGAACTCCCGCAGACTGAGAGGTTTTGTTTGTTATTTCAGAACTATTACTTTCTATCCCTGGTTCTTCATTATGAAGCTTATCATGGTAGTCAACAAATATTTCAAAATTAAGATTAAGGTCTCTCATGCTAGTAATGGCACTTAATCTCTCTTTAATGGTTGTTCCGTAATTATCTTCAACCCAATCAGATATAAACTTGTTTGGTGCTAAAACACTGTAAGAAAGGGGGTTAGAGCCATTATTTTGTTCTAGAGTTAGTGGTGCAATCCATGTAGAATACTCTTCGATAGGCAAATCTCTTTCTAAAGTTTTCTTACATTCTCCCCAAAAGTGCAATTCCGTCATTGGGGTGATTATATATAGATTAACAAAGTTATCCACAGTATAACCACAAATATTTATTGTGGATAACTTGTTGATATATTGTTTCAATTATTTTGCTTGTCTTAGATCAACAAAAACTCTATCATTCGCTGCCCAATAACCTTTTAAGAACTATGAAAAGAACATATCAGCCGAGTAAAATTAAACGAGCTAGAACTCATGGTTTCCGTTCGAGAAATTCTACACTCGGAGGTAAAAAGGTGCTAAGCAACAGAAGAAAAAAGGGGAGGCTATCCCTTACTGTCTGAATGAGCCCCAAGCGCTCCATATCATCTAAAGAAGGTTTTGGTGATATTTTCGATAGCCCTGATCAAAAACATTCCACCAAAAACATTTTGATTCTTTCAAAAAATAATTCTTTGGGTTTTTCAAGAATAGGGGTGGCTATTAGGAAGAAAGATAATAAGCTTGCTGTAGACAGAAATAATATAAAGAGAAAAATAAAAGGAAGTTTTCTTGCAAAGGTTTTAGAATTGCCCCATAAAGATTTTGTTGTGTACGTAAAAAAAAATTTAAAGGGAAAAGATGAGGAACTTAAAAAAGATTTAGATAAAATCTGGACAAAGTTTATGGGCAATAATGATTAACAAAACGCTTATAAGGATTATAAAATTTTACCAAAAGTACCTGAGCCCAATGTTAGGTCAAAACTGTAGGTTTCATCCAACCTGCTCTCAGTATGCGCTGGAAGCTTTGAAGGTTCATGGGACTTGTCGAGGCTCTATCCTGGCTGTAAAAAGAATCATTAGGTGTAATCCTTGGGGCGGCAGTGGAATAGATAATGTACCTGGAGACTCAAAGCATGGACGTAATTAAAACATCCTTGATAATAGGAATCGGCCTTACCCTTTATTACCTTCTTTTGCAATGGCCGATTGATAATGATGCCTATAATGGTTCTTCTCAAGAACAATTTGAAATCAATACTTTTAGTGATAGTGAGCGTTCACTTTCAGAGCCTCTTGCCCCCCTTTCGCAAACAAGTCAAGGGCCGGGAGAGAATACCTTTCAAGAGCTTAATTATTTTGAAATACAAAATAACGATTTGTCATTATTGGTTGAATCAAGAACAGGAAGGTTTGAGGTTTCTAGTTTAAAAAACATATCGGAAGAGAAGGGCTCTAAGGAGAGGTTAAATATATTTGGAAAAACCTATGATGCCGACTCTGGGAGAGAAAATATATATTTTGCAAACAGCGGTTTCTATACCCGAACCCAAGGATATTTGAATCCACAGTTTGAAAAAATAACAGAGCAGTTAGGTGAAGGAAATTTAAAAGTTTATATTCTTGAAGGCACATCTGGTGGGTTGAATTTTTCTAGAAAAATAGAAATTGAAAATACAGGTTATTCTATAAAAATTGAAGACGCGGTGAACTCAGTTTTGAGTGAAGATATCTCAATGACACCTTATGTGGTTATTGAAAGAGATGGCTCGCCAGTAGAAGAGGGCGGTTTGATGTATACCTATCTTGGTCCTGTCTTTTCATCAACAAAAGATACTTATGAAAAATATGATTTTGATGACATTAGAGAGTCTTCTTATCAGAACAAGTCTGTAGGGGGCTGGGTTGCTTTAATACAACACTACTTCTTGTCTGCATGGATTCCAGATCAAAATGAAGAATATCTATATCAGGGAAGGTATGGAGAAAACTCAGGAAGATACTCTTTAGGTTACACCTCCAGAGATTCTGTTCTTTCCTATGGTGAGACAGTTTCTACAAATAATACTCTCTATGTGGGGCCTAAACTACCTAAACAGCTTGTTGAAATTGAAGAAAACCTTGATCTAACCGTAGATTACGGGTTTTTGTGGTGGTTAGGTAAGCCTATGTATTGGTTTTTAGACCTCGGATATAGTCTTTTTAACAACTGGGGCCTAGCAATTATCTTTCTTACTGTTGCCTTGAAGCTCTTAACTTGGCCTCTTTCAGCAAAAGCCTATGTATCAATGGGTAAGATGAGAGAATTAGCACCCAAAATGCAGCTTTTACAAGAGAAACACGGAGACAACAGACAGGCTATGAGCCAAGAATTGATGGAAGTGTATAAAAAAGAGGGTGTAAATCCGCTTGGGGGCTGCTTGCCGATGTTAGCTCAAATGCCTTTTTTCCTAGCCTTTTATTGGGTATTACTCGAAACCGTCGAATTAAGGCATTCTCCCTTCTTTTTATGGATAGATGACTTGTCAGCCATGGACCCTTACTTTGTTCTTCCTATTCTTAATGGGGCTGGCATGTACCTTTCTCAGAAACTTACACCTACTCCGCCAAATGCGGACCCAATGCAAGCCCAGATGATGAAGTTCTTTCCTCTTATTTTTGCTGTTATTTTTGCTTGGTTCCCGTCAGGCTTAGTTTTGTATTGGCTTGTGAATATGATTATCCAAATATTTCAACAGTGGTGGTATTCGAGAGGAACCAAGTATGGAACCGGGTCTGTTGGTTCTGGCTGATGAGCTTTATCGGCTTTGAGTAAAAATAGAACTATTATTGCTCCTGCGACTGTCCCAGGAAGAGGTGGTGTTTCAATAATTAGAATGTCTGGAGAGCTCTCTAAGAGCATTGCCGAAAGTATGTGCGGGGAGCTCGCAGAGGCCTGGCGCTTTAAGCGATGCTCCATAAGGTCACGTGGAGGATCTAAAATAGATGATGGTATGGTTGTTTTTTTTAAATCTCCTAACTCTTACACGGGAGACGACGTGGTAGAGTTCCATTGTCATGGAAATCCAACTATAGTGAATTTAATAGTAGAAGAGGCCGTTTATCGTGGTGCAGTAGTCGCTGAGCCTGGAGAGTTTACAAAAACAGCATTTCTAAACGAAAAAATTGATCTGGTTCAAGCTGAATCTGTTGCTGATTTAATAAATGCACAGAGCGAAACGGCTGTTGTAGCGGCTAACTCTTCACTCTCGGGACAGTTTTCTGAACAAATAAACTTGTTGCTTGATGGTATTGTTAAGGCAAGAGTTGTTGTTGAGGCAAATATAGATTTCCCAGAAGAGGAGGTTGATGGTTCGGTTCTTGAGTCTGTCAAAGAGGAGCTCCAGGGCTTTTACGCCGAGATAAATGAATTGCTGTCTCGCGTTAAAGAAGGAGTGAAGTTAAGAGATGGTTATTCGGTTGCTATTGTGGGGCCTCCGAACGCCGGAAAGTCCTCTTTGTTGAACCTCTTGGCCCGTGAAGACCTTGCAATTACTTCAGAGGTTCCTGGAACTACACGCGACTTGGTAAAAACATCTGTGAATATCGGAGGTGTCCTTATAGAGTTTGTTGATACAGCCGGAGTCAGGATGAATCCTGAAGGACCTATTGAAGAAGAGGGTATACAGAGATCAAAAGAAGTTATTAAAAAGTCCAACTTGAGCCTCTTAGTGCAAGATGCAACGGCCATTCAAAAATTTGATGTTGACTTGGGTGATTCATTGACTGTGTTAAATAAGTCTGACTTGCTTGAAGATGAGTTTTGTAATGTTGATAACACTTTCTACTTGTCGTGCTCTACAGGTCAGGGGGTTGAAGAACTACTCAAAGCATTAATTGTAAGATTAGGGATAGACGAGGGGGGAGAAACTGTGTTTCTGTCCAGACAAAGGCATGAGATTTCTTTAAGAAGTGGGGGTCTTTTTTTAGAAGAAGCCATAATGTCTTTGGGTGAAGGGCAGGTGTTAGAGTTGGTTGCAGAAAGCTTGAGATCTTCGCATGCGGCGCTCGGTGACATTTTAAGGCCTATGAGTGCCGACGACCTTCTGGGTGAAATTTTTTCGGAGTTTTGTATAGGTAAATAGCTGTTCAAACGCTGTTGAAAAATATTTTTAATTTGTGCCTATTTTTTTTTATTAACCGAATATACAAATCAATAGAGAGTTTATATTTTGGTTTTCTACAGCTTTCACGTCCTTAGCAAATCAATGAAATTAAAGGTTCGTGCTAGTTTTTCACAGGTATTGAGGTCCCTAATAATAACCAAGTAAGTTAAAATATGCATATTATAAAAATAAATTTAATTTTTTTTAATTGTGGATAAGTACGATGTAATAGTCATAGGTGGGGGGCACGCGGGCGTTGAGGCCGCAGAGGTGTGTTCTAGGTTTGGTGTAAAAACCTTACTTATTACCCACGATAAATCAAAGATAGGTGAAATGTCTTGCAACCCTGCAATTGGAGGTATTGGTAAAAGTCACCTAGCCAAGGAAGTTGACGCCCTTGGGGGTTTGATGGCTCGAGCCACTGATAAGGCAGGCATACACTACCGCGTTCTCAACTCTACTAAGGGACAAGCCGTAAGGGCCACTAGAGTGCAAACCGATAGAGAGCTTTATAAAGCTGCAATACAAAACTGTCTTTCTTCTTCTGCAAATCTCACGATCAAAGAAGGCTCAGTTGTCGACCTGGATATTAAGAATTCAACTATTAAGTCTGTCATAACCGAAAAAGAGGAAAAAATCTTTTCCAATTCAGTAATTTTAACAACAGGAACCTTTTTAGGGGGGGTAATGCATACTGGTCTGAAGCAATCTTCGGGCGGGCGAGTAGGAGATCCCTCTAGCGATAAACTGGCTCAGAAACTTAGAGGGTTAAATTTAAAGGTTGGCAGATTAAAAACAGGAACACCCCCCAGACTCAATAAACACTCCATAGACTGGTCCCTTCTTTCACCGCAACCAGGCGATACTCCAACACCACTTCTTTCTTATACTTCCGAAGACAGCGAAAGGCCCGAGCAGTTAAATTGCTACATGACACGTACCAACCAAACAACGCACCACGTAATATTAAAATACCTTGACGAATCACCGATGTATTCAGGTGTGATCGAGGGTATAGGACCAAGGTATTGCCCCTCTATTGAAGATAAAGTTATGAGATTTTCAGAAAGAGACTCTCATCAGATATTTGCTGAGCCGGAAGGACTTAATTCAGATCTTATTTATCCAAACGGCATTTCAACAAGCCTACCATTGAATGCTCAAAAAGAGCTTATAAAATCTATTAAAGGCTTTGAAAACGCAGAAATAGTAAGGCCCGGATATGCAATAGAGTATGATTTCTTTGACCCTACAGGCTTAAAACACTCTCTAGAAACAAAGACAATTTCGGGTTTATTCTTCGCGGGTCAAATCAACGGAACCACAGGATACGAAGAAGCAGCAGCTCAAGGCATAATGGCAGGAATTAACGCATCACTTTCAAATAGCATTGAATTTGGAAAATGATGAACTAACTTTGTATAGACGTCTTGGATACAGAACTTCAGCCTATACTGAGGGCTGGGCCCTTTATGCTGAACAATTAGGAGTTGAAGTAGGGATGACTAAAAGTCTCTATGATGAATTGGGAGTGCTTCAAAGTGAAATGTTTAGAGCTAACAGATTGGTAGTAGATACTGGCTTACATTACAAAAAATGGACTAGGGAAAAAGCTATGGAGTATATGAAAAAAGTAACCGGTATGTCTGATACTGAGGTGAGGGTTGAGATTGAAAGATATATTGTTTGGCCTGGACAAGCAACCAGTTACAAGATGGGTATGATAAAAATCTTAGATTTAAGAGATAAGGCCATGAAAGAACTGGGTGCAAAATTTGATCTCAGAAAATTTCATTCAATAGTTTTAGATCAAGGCATAGTCCCCTTATTTATCCTAGATGATTTAATAGATGAATGGATAAATGAAGAGAAAACTGTCAATTAGCTTTTAATTCAAAAAAAGCTGAGCCACTTTAGGCATATTTAGTATTTATGAGAAACTATTTAAATAACTGATTAGGCTGAGTGACAAGAGTCACAATCAAGTTTTCGGCAAAGTTTATAATTTTTATAATGCGCAAAAACAATAAGTGATGCTCCGATAGTAGTAAATAATTTCTCTCCGAACTCACCCCAAATAGCTGTGCCAATAATTACAGCAAAAATTAAAGCAATGATCCCGAGCAGTCCAGTGACAAAAAAGCTTAATTTTGAATGATTTTTCATTCCTCTAAAGAGAGCATAAAGGCTTACTGGTATTGCAAGTAACAATAGCAGGTAATGTATCAATTCATTGTTATATGAAAGCGTTACGTAACCTGAAAACAAAACTAACAACATAGGTACCAACAAACAATGAGCCAAACAAATAAGCGATAGGCTAATAGCTGTTTTATCTGAATATTCTTGTGTAACTTTCATTATGTTTTGAAGGCGTTGCACTTTAAATTATTAAATCTAATAATACAAATTTTAATTTATTAAATTTTTACTAGACAATGTTGCTATCAATAAGAACAGCGATTAATAATGCTGGTTCAGTACCATTATTTACCCAAGCGTGATTTGTGCCTCTTTGAACAACAACATCATGCGGTTGTAGAGCTACCTCTTCTTCATCCAAAATCAGAGTAACATCCCCTTTGAGGAGAATAATATAATCAATGGTATGTGTCTCATGCATTGCTGCATTTCGTGAGGTATCAACCCTATGATGAGCTGCTCCCATTTTCTCAAAAGCCTCTGCAGTAGCCGCCTCAATTACCTCTTGAGGAACACCTTCTGGAATTGGATTAATCTGAAAATATCTGAATTTAGTTCCGTCTTTAACTGGCGATAACATTATATCTATATCTGCTCTGTCATTATCTGACTTTGTTTCAAATCCCGATCCATCTGTATTCCAGATTTCAAATAATCCTCCAGCATCCTCTCCCAATGATCGGGCAGGAGGTCCGTCTATTGAAATGATGGATTTCCCATTTTCATTGTGACCAGTAATTATTCGTCTCATTTTATTCTCCCTTATAAGTTTATTGACTATGTTCTAAAAGAAACTGAATGGAATCTTGCATTGATGATTTCCTTGCTTGCCAATTGCAACCCAAGTGGGCTCCAATCTTTGCTCTGTCTTTGAATAATTTTGTTCTCTCATGTGGCTCATTCATCATAGTTTTTTTTCCATCTACATCTAAATGATAGTGTGTACCATCCTTTGCAACAATTGTATGTCGTCTTCCAACTGCTATTGCATTAGGCACAAATACTACTGGGTCTACAGAATCAAAAGAATGATGGCTATCTTCATAAGTAATTATCTTACTATTACCCCCATTTTCATTAATGGCTGGAGATAATTCTTCTATCAGAATAGATGGAGTGTAATCATCTTCTTTGCCAATCAGAGTTAAGATTGGTGCATCGCTCCAGCGCATTTCTTCTGGCCACATAAAAGCACCAGGATAGAAAGCTAAATGTCCTGCGAATCTTTCACCTGTCGGTGCTAATTTTTCAGCTAAAGGCTCCCAGGCTGAATAAATTGCTGTACTCCCGCCAAGACTCCATCCGGCAATGTAAATTTGATTAGAATCTATATCAGGATGATCGGATAAAAGTTTCAACGCATTAAAGCAATCAGAGAGAACTGAAGCTAAAGTTACTTGCATTTGGTCTTCCACAATAGAGACGACACCTCTAGCATCAAAACTATTTACTCGAAATATGGCAAAGCCATTATTTAGAAAGTTTACTGAATGCTCGTGGTGATGCCCTCTCCAGCCCATGCTGCCATGCATACATATAACAAGAGGATATTTTTTTTTCTTTCGTTCAGGAAAGATAAGAGATCCAAACATCTGTTGTTCTTCAGAAGGCGTAGAATTCAAAATATGAAAGAATTCAAATGGATTGGATGACTTGTAAGCGATCACACCCTCATCACCTGATTGCAATCTATGCATCTTAACTAGTCCAATTGTTTCTTAAAACGTTCTCCGCGTTCTTTTGCAAGTTTATAGGCTGCTTGTGTTTCGGCCTTAACCTCATCATTTTGTTTTTCACGTAACTCAGCATATTCCTCAGCCCACCAACGCCTAGTTACCTGCGGAAAGGTCCCCATACGATTTACACTAGCATTTGCACCTCTGTCTCGTCCAGACTCATACCCTGCCGCACCTAAAGAATCAGCTTCAGATTTACCAAAAGGAATCAGATCTCCTTCCATTTTAGGCAATAAAAAATAAGGCATAGAAACTCTAGTCTCTCCTTCAGGTATCAATGTTGTATTAACGCGGTGTAAAGTAGCTGAATATCTACCTTCGCTAAGGTGCATTAAAGTTCCACCAGTATTGACGATGACAGATCCCGGGATAACTGGTACGTGGTATTCACCAGGTGCTGTTTGACAGGTAACGGGGGCATCGATCCACTTGCCTTCTCCGGCAACAACTTGCAGTCCAGGACGATCGTTGATCAGCAGAGCTATAAATGGGGGCCCATCTATATGGGCACCTACTTTATCACTTGTGAATTTTTTATACTCATTTCTGACAATTTCCCGATCCTTTTCAGCAAATGCATCAATGCTATAATTATGATTAAGGCTCGCGGCCAGGTCTGGATTATCAAAATCAAAATATTCACGGAATGATTCAACATCTTCTCCCAGAGACTCGACAATGGCCTCCCCTAGTTCATGAGTAAGGCGATGATAACAATCATTCAGCTCATCTATTAAAGGTCGAAATCCTGGCAATGATTTATCTTCAGGCCAGGTGTTGGGGCCACGAAAGAGTCGGTGGTGAATTGGTTGAGATTTATCATCGTAGTCACATAATGATTCTTGTTCGAATCCATACTGGAAAGCTTCTATAACTTGCCCAAAGCCACGATCAGCAGGAGTGGGCAAACTATAGCCACGAAAATATGGCGTATTGGATATATGAGCGGTTTTTTTTAATTCCATTGGAGAATCAAAAAAGCCTCTCACTTCTCTAAATGCACGCTTCTGAAATTCGTCAGATAATCCAGGTGCATTAGTAAGGACCATAAATCCGAATTCCGATAATGCGTAAGATAAGTCTTTAAAAAACTGTTCTGGGTTTGACTCACGATCAAGCCAATCAACCTTAGGTAGTTGTAAGTCCGTCACGTAATTTTCTCTAGTTGCCTTCATCTGATCTTCCCCGGATTGTTATTTCTACAATAGCGCTTTTGTATGGAAGAGTGAATAATTTTATAAATAAATGTGGTTAGTTCTTATATTTTTACAAATACTCTTCTATAGGTTTCCATTTTTACTTTTCTGGAAATAAAGTGCTCGGATCAAACATAGTTTTAATTTCAAGAACATTTCCACTTGGATCTTCAATGAAAAAAGTTTCTTGTTCTCTAGAATCTCCCTCAAACCTTAAATAAGGTTTATCTAAAAAGTCATATTTTTCTCTATCGTTGACGCGCGATTTTAATTTATCAAAATCTTCCCTCATAAGGTGCACCCCAAAATGAGGTACGCACACATCACCCATATCTACATGATGCCTTTCTCTTGGAAGAGCTTCACTGGCTTCATGCAAAGTTAATTCGTTACCCCAAAAGTTTATGTCTTGCCATTTTCCTTCTTCAAAACTTCCAGCTTCGCAACCCAGAAAGTCACAATAAAACTTTTTTGATTCTTCTATACTGCCTACTGGAATGGCTAGATGAAATCGATTTGACATATATGTATGCTCCTAATTACTTCTATCTAATATTCAATATTATAAACAAAATTTTATTGATTAAGTTTTATCCATGTTTTTTTATTAAATTTATTGCCCATTTTTTTACTTTTGGATTTTTTTCAATATCAAGAATGAATTCTTGTCCAAACCCCCTATAAAAAACTGTAGATTCTTCTTTATCCTCCCATTTCATTCTATTTAAAAAAAGGTCTTTCGAATCTTTAAAGTATTTGGAGGGCAGCTTCCATCTTGATCTAGTTTTATTTTTTTCAGTCAAAATTAAATCATCATGGGTAAACTTAAACAAACCATGGCCTCGATCAAAAATTTTTCTTTTGTTAAGCTCTAATTTTTTCCTAGCTATGTAAAGTGTGTTGTTAGAAAATTTCGAGGTATCTCCATGTCCATGAGGGTGTTGAATATTATTCTCACAAAGATATCTTTTAATTTCTTTTGATCCTTCAATTATTTTGTCTATTTGCAACCAACCGAATAAATGATGCAAATCTCTACCATTTGCAGAAAAGTTTTTAAACCATCCAAAAAATAAAAACAAATCTCCAGGACCTACATTATTATTCTTTAATTCAGTCTGAGATGCACTTGCTTGGCCAAAAATGCCAATTTTTTCATTGAGCATTGGGTCGTTATGGCAATAATCCGTATCCCTAACTTTGGCTGAAACCTCATTCAATAATTCAGTGCCTGAGATTCCATTAAAATTCAGGTCTTTATATTTTTTTGGTGAAGAATGATTTTGGGGGATAGGTATTGAAAAAAAACGCCCATCATTAAATATAGGTGAAGCACTGCCACCTGCCTTCGAGTCAAAACCCTTTCTACTTAATATTAATCTTCTCAACTAGCCTTAATTCACAATTAACCAAAGCCAATAGAACAGAAACCAGAATATATTATCAACATTCCATCATCAATTGTACTTAGTCTCCCTTCAACGCCCATGTCTCCTCCAACGAGATAAACTGTTCCTTTATCGGTTTCACCTGCTCTAAAAATTTCCTGTGTATCCAGATTGGCCAAAAGTGAGTTTTCCATAGGTAGTGATAAACCTTCACCAAATATATCCCATATATCTTCATAGCCGGCAGTACCAATCCAGGCTCCAGAAGAAATAGAGTAAGCCTCACCAGACATAAAATTACAACTGACTGTTGCTGCCTTGATGTTGGGCGATAAAAATGAAGCTAAAAAGATTAATTTTATTAAATAATTTTTCATACGAGTCTCCTGGTGTGATGTAATTTTAAGAATAAAGATTATCACTAATAATTAACTGCGTCATTTTACGAAAAAATTGTAAAAAATTAATTCTTAAGTTAGAGACTCAACATTAGCTCAAGAAAACAGATTTCTGATGACGAGAGATCATTGCTAGAAATACTTGAGTAGTCAGAAAAATAGCTAGATCTACCTTGCCATCTGCAACCAAGATTAGTGGTCATATCGGTAGAAATTTCAAGTATCAATCCTAAGTCTACTTCCCAATTGTGAGTTTTCACCCCATTGTCCAATAGCAAGACGTAATTGATATTAGGCCCTTCTACGTTGTAATACATATTCTGGTTAGAAGTTTCCGAGTAATCTAAGCCATATTCTAGGGTTATATATGGCATTGCATTATATTTTGATCCAACAAATAGATAGCTGATATCAGTTCCAATTGAAGCCTTAACATTGGATAGTGTTAGTTCATCGAAAGTTAATGCGGCTTCACCGCCTATTTCACTAAATTTATCAAACTCAGTATATGAGGCATCAAATCTAAGATAAGGAGAAATTTGCCAGTTGCTTGATTCACTGCTGAATGAACGGATGAACGCAAGAGATCCATATATCTGATTAGCCTCACGTTGACCTCTCAAAAGCTCTTTACCATCTAAACGGTCTGAGTCAAATTCTAATCTACTGATCCCTAAAATAAATTGTAGGGCATTATTCCTATCATCGAATTTTCCATATGTTGAAAAGCTATAGTTTCTGGACTCTACATGAGATTCGTTATTTTTGTTTATTGGTTTAGCCTCTCCTAGGCCAAAGGCAAAACCAAATAGATTTCCATCATTATTTAATCTATCAATTCCTACATGAAAAGATCTTTCATCTAGAATTCTTGTACTGTTTTTGTTTTTACGAAGAGTAAATTCTCCAAATTCACCATCAATCCATACTGTCCAATCTCCAAGCAGTTCCCTGAGCTCACCTTCAGCCGTAACTTTCACAGGATCTGATACCCAATCTTTAACGGTTGACTTAATTTGATCTAAATCTTGAGAGCTCTCAGCCTCTTCTCGTTCATTATAAATATTAGAAATTTGGATATCAGGATCAGTATCTGCAAGGCTTATATCCTGATTATAGTATTGGGGGTTTGTAACTAGCGAGTAGGAATGGTAAGAAGATTTTGTAAGGATAGATGTTGATGATTTAGGATTATCAAATTCTGTTACACAGAAATAATTTTCATTAGGATCTGTCCATACTTTAAGGTCGTCTGTGAGTGTGTGGGTGTAAACCAAATTCTCGCCTAATTGTGCATTTGAAGATTCTAAAAGAGTCACAATAATTTTTTTATCCCCTGTGGTAAAACCAAATCTTTCTGGCGGAATACCATCGATGAGAATAATGGCAGATTTGAGCCCAGCCTCTATATTTAACATACCTTCCCCAAATGAAAAGTTTTCTGTGCTTGATGAGCCCGTAATATTAAAATCAAGGACAACATCTTTGGGTGCAATCTTAGATAAATGTACTTTTATCTTCAAAGATGGGTCGGTTTTGGGTCCGCTAGATTTGATGGTACATAACTCTAAGATTGGCAATTCAACAAAATTATCATCGCGTTCATTAATGCTCATATTCTTAATTGAATCAATAACATTATTGTTAAAATTAACCTTTAAACGATTCAAGCCTTGTTGCGCTGAGATCTTCATCCGTTTAGAAATTACATTGACATTTTGATCAACCCAACGTGTTGCAATCTGTAACATAGCTTTCGCATTATCAATAACAGGCTGCTTTAAAGTAGGATCCGTCAATATGATGGGAGTTTTAAAATTGAACTCTTTTTTATCACTTATGCCTCTATAAGAATTGCCTATAATGTCTATAAATACGGTGTTTTCAATTAATACGTAATATTCTGTTTCATACTCAAGATCCGTTGGTAGATTAATTGTTATTGTCTCTGTCCCGCAACCTGTCACAGATTCATTTGGTAAACTGACAGCAAAAGAGGAAGAATTATCTTCTGATTCAATATTAATTATGCCTGATTCACAATTCACGATTTTGTTAAACGTCAAGATGATATCGCTATCCACTGGAACCCTGGTGCTGTCATCTTTGGGGTCAGTTCCAATTAGGATTGGTCTTTTATCATCGTCATTTGCCAATATTGTGTGAGTATAAACATAGTCCTCTCCCAGGGTTGCATTGGTAGGATTAGACAAGGTCACGATAATCGTTTCGTCTTCCTCGGCCAGGTCGTCATCAATAATGCTAGGAATAGTTACGATTCCGGTATTTTCACCAGCAATAATTATTAAAGTACCGTTGTCTAAATTATAGTCAACGCCTGATCCGGTTGCCGTTCCTGTTAATTCATAATCCACTGATATTTCCTTGGCGGATACCGCAGAAAGGTCAACTGTAATGCTTATTGATGGAGAAGGCTCATCGCTTTGGGAGCTGCTAATATTAAAATCTATGTTAGGAAGACTATCATTATCATTAATGGTATAAGTGTGGACATTATCAGCCCCTAAGGTTGCATTGCTTGGATTTGATAAGGTTACTATCACCGTCTCATTTTCTTCATCCAATAGGTCATCGATAATATCTGTTATCGTAATAGTTCCAGTAGTTTCGCCAGCACTTATCGTGAGCGTTCCATCAGCTAAGGTGTAATCTGTACCGGAGCCTGTAGCAGTCCCAGTAACCGCAAAGTCAAGTGTCACATTTTGAGTGGGCGCAACAGATAAATCTAAAGTTAAGGCTGCAGAAGTTATAGATTCATCACCATTTGAAGTTGGAGCACTAAAGTTAATGATCGGAGTAGTGTCATTATCAATAATTGTAAAAGTATGGGCACTATCATTACCCAGAGTTGCATTGACTGGATTAGATAAAGTAATAATTATTGTTTCATCAGGCTCGTCAAATGGATCATCAATAATACTCGCGATGGTAATCGTGCCGCTAGTTTCACCCGCATTAATAGTTAGTTTTCCAGCGCCAAGGGTGAAATCTTCTCCTGATCCAGTTGCAGTACCTGTAATTGCATAATCAACTGTCACGTTTTGATTTGATACAGCAGATAAATCTACTGTTAGGCCTGCAGAAGAAACTGATTCAGCTCCGCTTGAGCTGGTTGTATTAAAGTCAATTTCGGGAGGATTGTCATTATCAGTAATAATGGCAGTATGGACAATATCACTCCCAAGGATCGCACCGGTTGGATTTGATAAAGTGATGATTATTGTTTCATCAGCTTCATCTGCTTGATCATCTATAATCGATGGAATGACTATTGTTCCACTTGTTGCACCCTCCTCAATAGTCACGCTGCCAGATGACAATGAGTAGTCTGTGCCTGATCCAGCAGTGCCCCCGGTGACTCCATAATCAACCTGAATTGCTGTAGAAGCTGCAAAGAGAACACCGATAGCTATTGATCTCGTAGTAACTGATTCCGAATCAGTGGAGGTCGAAGTAGAAAATGCTACCGTTGGAGTGCCATCATTATCACTGATGGTGTATGTATGGACAATATCATTTCCAAGAACAGCATTATTTGGATTAGATAAAGTAATGATTACTGTCTCATTAGCTTCGTCCAGATCATCATCAATAATTCCGGCTATTGTGATAGTTCCAGAAGTTCCACCAGCACTTATAGTAAGGGTTCCATTGGCAAGAGTGTAATCGGTACCAGAACCTGAAGCCGTTCCTGTAACTGCGTAATCCACAGTAATGTTGCTACTTGAAGCTGCAGATAAATCAACAGTTAAAGCTACTGATGATATATCTTCAGCACCATTTGAACTTGCGACATTAAAGTCGATTGTAGGCAAGCCATCATCATCAGCAATTGTATAAGTATGAACATCATCACTACCTAATGTAGCATTACTAGGACTTGATAAAGTTACGATTACCGTTTCATCTGGTTCGTCCGCAGAATCATCAACAATATCTGTAATCGTTATAGTGCCTGTTGTGGAACCTGCAGCAATACTTAAGGTTCCATTTATTAGCGTATAGTCTGTTCCTGATCCACTAGCTGTGCCTGTAACTGCGTAATCGACCGTTACGGTTTCGCTAGAAGGCCCAGATAAATCCACTGTAATAGCCTTAGAAGATACAGATTCAGCTCCACTTGAACTGGTAGAATTGAAGTCAATGGTTGGAGTATTGTCATTGTCAGTGATAGTGTAAGTATGAACTTTGTCAGTACCCAGAGTTGCGTTACTTGGGTTGGAAAGAGTCAGAACAACAGTTTCATTAGCTTCGTCTATAGAGTCGTCAACTATGCTAGCAATTGTTATCGTGCCAGTTGAGGACCCAGCATTAATTGTAAGAGTTCCACTCCCAAGAGTGTAATCAGTGCCTGTGCCTGTTGCAGTTCCAGTCAAAGCATAATTAACAGTGACGGCTTTTGCAGAAACTGCAGATAAATCAACAGTAATGGCTTTGGAGGAAACTGACTCGGCTCCAGTTGAGCTTGAAGTATTGAAATCAACTACTGGAGCATCGTCATTATCAGCGATGGTATAAGTATGAACAGTGTCAGTACCCAGAGTTGCGTTACTTGGGTTGGAAAGAGTCAGAACAACGGTCTCGTTGTCTTCATCTAAAGAGTCATTAACAATGCTTGCGATAGTAATCGTTCCAATTGTTGTTCCTGAATTGATGGTTAGGGTCCCGTTCGCAAGTGTGTAATCGGTACCTGATCCTGTCGCAGTTCCTGTCAAAGCATAATCAACTGTGACGTTTTGACTGGAAGCTGCAGATAAATCCACTGTAATAACTTTGGACGATACTGATTCAGCTCCACTTGAGCTTGTAGTATTGAAGTCTACTGCTGGTGCGTTATCGTTATCAGTAATGGTGTAAGTATGAACTTTATCACTGCCAAGGGTTGCATTACTGGGGTTCGACAAAGTAACAATAACGGTCTCATTGGCTTCATCTAAAGAATCATCAATAATTCCTGCTATCGTAATTAAGCCTGTTGTTGATCCTGCACTTATGGTGAGTGTTCCATTAGCTAGCGTGTAATCTGTACCTGATCCAGTTGCAGTTCCTGTGATTGCATAATCAACTGTTACGTTTTGACTTGACGCGGCGGATAAATCCACAGTTAAACCTGCCGAAGAAACTGATTCAACATTACTTGAGCTTGTGGCATTGAAGTCAACTACAGGTGCGCTGTCATTATCAGTAATGGTGTACGTATAAACGCTATCACTGCCTAGCGTTGCATTGTTTGGGTTGGATAGAGTCAAAATGACTGTCTCATTAGCTTCATCAGCTGCATCATCAATAATGCTAGAGATAGTTATAGTCCCAGTTGATGAGCCTGCATTGATAGTTAAGGTGCCATTGGCTAAGGTGTAATCAGTGCCTGACCCTGTTGCAGTTCCAGTTACCGCATAATCAACTGTTACGTCTTGTGCCGAAACTGCAGATAAATCTACAGTAATGGCCTTTGAAGATATTGATTCCGCACCACTTGAGCTGGTGGTATTGAAATCAACAGCTGGTGGATCATCATTATCAGTAATGGTGTAAGTATGAGCGTCATCACTGCCCAAGGTTGCATTACTGGGGTTAGACAAGGTCACGATGACGGTTTCATTTGCTTCGTCTAAAGAGTCATTAACAATGCTACCGATTGTAATAGTCCCGCTTGTTTCACCGGCATTGATAGTTAAGGTGCCATTGGCTAAGGTGTAATCAGTACCTGACCCTGTTGCAGTTCCAGTTACCACATAATCAACTGTTACATTTTGTCCTGAGACTGCTGATAAATCTACAGTCAAACCTGCCGAAGAAACTGATTCAGCGTCACTTGAGCTGGTGGCATTGAAGTCAACTACAGGTGCGCTGTCATTATCGGTTATAGTGTAAGTGTGAGCATCATCACTGCCTAAGGTTGCATTACTGGGGTTCGACAAAGTAATGATGACTGTCTCATCAGCCTCATCAATTGAGTCATCGATAATACTTGATATATTAATAGTCCCAGTTGATGAGCCCGCATTGATGGTTAAGGTGCCATTGGCTAAAGTGTAATCAGTGCCTGACCCTGTTGCTGTTCCCGTAACTGCATAATCAACTGTTACGTCTTGTGCTGAAACTGCAGATAAATCTACAGTCAATGCTGCAGAAGAAACTGATTCAGCGTCACTTGAGCTGGTGCCACTAAAATCAACCACTGGCGGGTTATCATTATCAGTTATGGTATAAGTATGAACAAGAATGGTGCCTGGATCTGCGTTTGACGGATTAGATAAGGTGATAATGACTGTTTCATTGACCTCATCCAAAGAGTCATCAACAATTCCAGCAATAGTAATCGTCGTTGATGTTGAACCAGCTGCAATAGTCGCAGTACCATTAGCTAAAGTGTAATCAGTGCCAGATCCTGTAGCAGTTCCAGTCACTGCATAATTAACTGTCACATCTTCTCCCGAGGTTGCCGATATATTGACTGTAATGGCTGTAGAAGATGATGATTCAGCTCCGCTTGAAGTGGCATCAGCAAAAGATATATCTCTGTCTCCTTCTGGCTCCTGAATTGTGAACGTATGAACATTGTCACTACCTAGAGTTGCATTACTTGGACTTGATAAAGTAAGAATGACGGTTTCATTTGGGTCAGTAACTCCATCATTAACAATCCCAGCTATTGTGATAGTCCCTGTTGTTGATCCTGCACTTATGGTGAGTGTTCCATTAGCTAGAGTGTAATCAGTACCTGATCCAGTTGCAGTTCCGGTTACCGCATAATTGACCGTTACATTTTGTCCTGAGACTGCTGATAGATCAACTGTGACAGCTTTAGTAGATACAGATTCTAATCCGCTAGAACTAGTTAATTCAAAATCAATAACTGGGGCGTTGTCATTATCAGTAACGGTATAAGTATGAGCATCGTCACTTCCTAAGGTTGCATTACTGGGGTTCGACAAAGTAACGATGACTGTTTCATTTGCCTCATCCAATGAATCGTCAGCGATGCTACCAATAGTAATGATTCCAGAAGTTGCACCAGCGTTTATAGTTAAGGTGCCATTTGCTAGCGTGTAATCAGTGCCCGATCCAGTTGCAGTTCCTGTAACAGCATAATCAACTGTTACATTTTTACTGGATGCAGCGGATAAATCTACCGTTAAAGCTTTAGAAGAAACTGACTCAGCTCCGCTTGAGCTGGTTGTATTAAATTCAACCACAGGTGCATTATCGTTATCATTGATAGTATAAGTATGGGTATCGTCACTTCCTAGAGTTGCACTGGTGGGACTAGATAACGTAACGATAACAGTCTCATTGGCTTCATCTAGAGTGTCGTTAACAATACTAGCAATGGTGATAGCTCCAGATGTTGACCCGGCGCTTATGGTTAGCGTTCCATTAGCTAGCGTGTAATCTGTACCTGATCCAGTGGCAGTTCCTGTAACCGCATAATTAACTGTAACATTTTGACCAGAGGCGGTGGATAAATCGACGGTGATAGCTTTGGCAGATACGGATTCAGCTCCATTTGAGCTGGTGGTATTAAAATCCACCACTGGGGCACTGTCATTATCGGTGATGGTATAAGTATGAGTATCGTCACTTCCTAAGGTTGCATTACTGGGGTTTGACAAAGTAACGATAACTGTCTCATTGGATTCATCTAGAGTATCGTTAACAATGCTGGCAATGGTTATCGTGCCAGATGTCGACCCGGCAACTATAGTGAGCGTTCCATTGGCTAAAGAGTAATCAGTGCCTGATCCTGTTGCAGTTCCTGTAACAGCATAATCAACTGTTACGTTTTGACTCGATGCTGCCGATAAATCGACAGTGAGTGCTTTAGAGGAAACTGACTCAGCTCCATTTGAGCTGGTTGTATTGAAATCAACGACTGGAGCGTCGTCATTATCAGTAATGGTATAGGTATGTGCATCATCACTTCCCAAAGTTGCATTACTGGGGCTGGATAAAGTAACTATTACTGTCTCATTAGGCTCATCTAAACCATCATCGACAATTCCTGCTATTGTAATAGTTCCTGATGTTGCACCAGCACTTATAGTTAGTGTTCCGTTAGCAAGCGTGTAATCTGTTCCCGATCCAGTTGCCGTTCCAGTCACCGCATAATCAACCGTCACATTTTGGGTTGATGAAGCAGATAAATCCACCGTGAGAGCTTTGGAAGAGACAGATTCAGCACCGCTTGAACTAGTAGTATTGAAATCAACTACTGGCACATCATCGTTATCAGAAATGGTGTAAGTGTGAACGCTGTCACTACCCAATGATGCGTTACTAGGACTAGATAAGGTTAGTATGACTGACTCACTGCCCTCAGTGATTGAATCGTCCACGATGCTGGCAATAGTGATAGTGTCGGATGTTGCACCCGCATTGATTGTAAGGGTGCCGTTGGCCAGCGTGTAATCTGTACCGGAGCCTGTTGCAGTTCCGGTTACCGCATAATTGACCGTTATGTTTTGTGCTGAAGCTGCAGATAAATCTACTGTGATTGCCTGAGAAGACACAGATTCAGCGCCGCTTGAACTAGTAGTATTAAAATCAACTACTGGCGCGTTATCGTTATCAGTTATGGTATATGTGTGAACGCTGTCAGAACCCAAAGTTGCATTGCTGGGACTTGATAAAGTGACGATTACTGTCTCATTGGCTTCATCCAGACTATCATCAACAATCCCGGCTATTGTAATGGTTCCAGATGTTGCTCCTGCATTGATGGTTAAGGTGCCATTTGCTAGCGTGTAATCAGTGCCTGATCCTGTTGCAGTTCCAGTAACCGCATAATTGACTGTTACATTTTGTGCCGAGGCTGCTGATAAATCTACCGTAATGGCCTTGGAAGATACGGATTCAGCTCCATTTGAGCTGGTGGTATTAAAATCCACCACTGGGGCACTGTCATTATCGTTGATGGTATAAGTATGAGCGCTATCACTGCCCAATGTTGCATTACTGGGATTCGACAACGTGACTACGACTGTCTCATTAGCTTCATCGAGAGAATCATCGATGATACTGCCAATGGTGATGGTACCGGATGTTGCACCAGCACTAATAGAAAGTGTTCCGTTGGCTAGAGTGTAATCAGTGCCTGATCCTGTTGCAGTTCCTGTAACTGCATAGTCAACCGTTACGTTCTGCGTTGAAGCGAATGATAAGTCTACAGTTAAGGCAGTAGAGGAAACAGATTCTGCTCCGTTGGAACTGGTGATATTAAAATCAACAGTTGGGTTCGCAGCTCTAGTTATAACTCGAATATAGTCACCTGGCTTACCATTTTTCGAGCCAAATCTTAATGTTCTTTTGTCAGAGCCAATTGATACCCAGTCACCGGACTGAGTTGAGCTTGTTGTGCTGCTACCATAATGAACATGATCTTCGGTCTGCCTTGCACTGAAACCACTATTACTTGAGGTTGGATAGGTTGCACTTAATTTATCTACATAATCAAAATCAACAGTCATTGAGGGGTCTGTCCAGTATCCTAATATTTCATAATCAAACACTATTTCACCAATCATTGAGGTTCGATCAGATTTATTGCTATGTTGGTCATTAATAAAAACTAGGTAAGAATTGGCAGGAGTATTCCCAAATACAATTGAAGTCGCACTTCCAGTAGGAACATAGCCAAGGCCACTAAAGTTATAAGTATTTGTGCATATGGAGCTACTCTGGCCTTGCTGACAGATTGCTGTTCTTTCAGGAGTGATGATAAAGTCAAATCCCGAAGATGATCTTTGACCATCCATGCTTTGTTTTCGAGCCCTAAAATCTGTGGCGCTACTGTTGATTTCTACATAGGAATTAGTGCTTGCAATACCATCTGCATGGACTTGTATAGACAACAAGCCGACAAATAATAGAAATGCACCTTTATAAAAGGATCTTATTAAATTCACCCCTAATTTCAAAACAACCCCACCAAAAAAAATTCCGGCCTGAATTCTATATAAATAATGACAAATTATCATTATTTATACTGAAATAACTGGTATTAGTAAAAGTGAACTATTCCTCAGTTACTGATTGTTTTAGAGTAAATATTAAAACAGCACTTTGAATTAAAAACATTGTAGAAAACATAAAGACATTAAGCGGGATCCCAATTATGAAAGGTTCAGGTACCCCCTCACCGGTTGCGGCCCCTCCGTAAAGTGACATAGTTGCAGCTGAAAAAACAAAGCCTAAATGTATACAAAGACTAAGACATGCTGGCAATACCTCATTCTTTTTCACCCATAACAAATATATGCCAAAACCAAATATAAGGAAGTTGGTTGAGAGTCTCCATACTTCATGAACTCGCGCGTGTGCATCCCAGTCAGGGTTAAATAAGTGGCTAGAACTTATATCAACTATTATTGGAACTATACCTCCTACAATTAAGCAGAGAGTAGTTATATGTTTGCCCACCTATTTGTCTCTGTTTTCTAATTTACTGTTCTAAACTACTCCACCGTCACAGACTTAGCGAGGTTTCGTGGCTGATCAATGTCAGTTCCCTTAAGGATGGCTACATGATAAGCAAGCAGCTGTAGTGGGATAGAATATATGAGAGGGGCAATCAGCTCAGGGACTTCAGGCAGTTCAATAAATTTGGTTATTGATTCATCTTCCTGATGAGCTGCAGAGTGTCCAAAAACATAAAGCTTTCCTCCTCGCGCTCTAACTTCTTCAAGGTTTGATTGAAGTTTTGCAAGCAGATCATCATTAGGGGCAACCGCGACAACAGGCATTTCTGAATCAACGAGAGCTAATGGTCCGTGTTTCAGTTCTCCTGCAGGATATGCTTCTGCGTGTATATAGGAAATTTCTTTAAGCTTTAGCGCACCTTCCATGGCTACGGGGTAATGAATGCCTCTACCCAAAAAGAGAGCATGTTCCTTTTGATCAAAATCTTCTGCCATTTCAATAATTTGATCTTCAAGCAACATTACCGAATCTAAAGAATCAGGTAGTGCTCTTAGTGAATTATTTATGGTATTTTCTGCAGCCGAGGATAGACCATGATGCCTTCCGAGAATTAAAGTTAACATCAATAAGCCAACGAGCTGAGTGGTAAAGGCTTTTGTTGAAGCAACACCTATTTCAGGGCCTGCTTTGGTTAAAAATACTAAATCAGATTCTCTCGCTAAAGAGCTTGAAGGGACATTGCATATACCAAGGCGGGCTAAGTAGCCTGAATCTTTTGCAGCACTTAAGCAAGCAAGCGTATCTGCTGTTTCACCAGACTGAGAAATCGTTATAAATAGTGTATTTGGCGCTACAACTTTATTTCTATATCTAAATTCACTTGCCACTTCTACGCTGCAGGGCAAACCAGCAAGACCTTCTAACCAATATTTAGCTACTGTTCCGGCATGGAAGCTAGTTCCACAAGCTACAATCTGGACAGCCTCTACTTTTTTGAAAATATCTGGGGCAATTGGACCGAAGATTTCTTCCTGAACACCAGAATCAGTCAGTTGTCCTTCTAACAGGCCTTTGATTTTTGATGGCTGCTCATTAATTTCTTTTAGCATGAAGTGCCTATATTCACCTTTATCAACCGTCTCTCCTAAAGACTTAGCAACTACAACAGGTCTTTGAACTTCAGTATCATCCAGGTCCCAGTAGCGAATTGTTTCAGATGTAATTTCGGCAAGGTCGCCATCTTCAAGAAATACAAAATTCTCAGCAAAATCTGCTAAAGCAAGTTGATCGGAAGCTATAAAATTTTCACCATGGCCCATACCGATAACCAAGGGACTTCCTTTTCTGGCTGAAGCCAAAATTCCAGGTTCGTTCTCACAAACTGCACCTATTGCATAAGCTCCTCTGAGATCCTTCACTGCCGCCTTCAAGGCATCGATTAAAGTCACTTTATTCTCGCTCATTTTTGCATGAATCAGGTGAGCAATAACTTCTGTGTCTGTTTCTGACTCAAAAACATAACCTAAAGCTTTAAGCGTAGTTCTAATTTCTTGATGATTTTCAATAATGCCGTTATGAATAACAAAAATATTATTATTTGAATGGTGCGGGTGAGCATTTGTCTCTGTTGGCAGGCCATGAGTTGCCCATCTGGTGTGGGCAATACCCGTATTACCGTTCACAGGATTTTGATCAATGGAGTTTTGGAGCTCTGCCACCTTACCAGTGCTTTTAAATACCTTTATTTGTTCTGTTTCATCAAAAATAGCAAGGCCAGCTGAGTCATATCCTCTATATTCCTGACGCAAAAGCCCTACCAGCAGTTTATCTACTGAGGGTTTGCTAGAAGCTACTCCGATTATTCCACACATAATTTATTTCTTCTTGTTCAGATTAACTTGTTTGCCTCTTGCAACAGCAAGTTTACCCTTTGGAACGTCCTTAGTTATAACCGATCCGGCTCCGGTGTAAGAGTTTTCTCCAAGAACCAAGGGCGCAACAAGTGAGCTATTAGAGCCTATAAATGTCCCATCTGCAATTATGGTTTTATGTTTATTTTTTCCATCATAGTTACAGGTTATAGTCCCAGCACCTACATTTACTTTAGTACCTAGTCTTGCGTCACCTAAATAAGTAAGGTGTTTAGCCTTAGAGTTTTTTCCAATATTACTTCTATTAGACTCAACAAAATTACCAAGTTCTGCTCCTTCTGTTAGCTCGCTACCTCCTCTTATTCTTGCAAAAGGCCCAATCTTGCAGTTTTTTCCAATTACACTATCTTCTAATACAGTATTTGCATAAACAATAGTGTTCTCTTTGATGCTGCAGTTAGAAATGTAGCAATTAGGTCCTATGTGAACATTCTTTCCCAAGACATTGTTGCCCTCAAAAACATTATTGATATCTACAAAAGCGTTTTGTCCTATTTTGATATCTCCCCTGATGTCTATCCTTGAAGTGTCGGCAATAGTCACCCCGCTTTTAAGCAAATCTTCAGCTAATTTCTTCTGATAGGCTCTTTCAATCTCATGCAACTCCTTTTTGTCATTAGCGCCACCAACTTCATAAGGGTCGCATAAAGTAGCCACAACATCTACTGAATGATTATTTGCAATTTCAACCAGATCAGTCAGATAATATTCTTTCGCTGCATTGTTATTTTTGATTTTAGAAATAAATTGTTGAAGCAGGTTGGCTTTGATCGCTAAGATGCCAGAATTAACTTCTCTTAATTCTTTTTCCGCTGATGACGCATCTTTGTGCTCTATAATTTTTTGAACATTTTTCTTAAAGCTGCGGATAATTCTGCCATAACCTGTGGGGTCTTCCTTTATAAAGGTCAATAACGAAAGTTTTCCTGTTGATGCAGATTTTATAAGTCTGTTAAGTGTATTCTTTTTTACCAAGGGAACGTCGCCGTAAAGAACTACAGCTACAGAATTCTTTCTAATATTAGGCAGTGCATGCTTAACAGCATGAGCTGTTCCCAGCTGATTTTTTTGTTTTACAAAGCAAAGCTTTTTTTTAGAAACAAGATCTCTTTCAACTTCATTAGATTTGTAACCCACCACAATTGAAGTTTTAGAACTAGGAAATGAATCGACTGTATCGATTAGGTGCTGGATCATGGGTTTGCCTGCTATGCTCGCAAGCACTTTAGGAGAATCTCCTCCCATCCTTGTGCCTTTACCGGCAGCTAAAATTATAAAATCTATATTCATCGGAACAATGGCGCATTCGCCCCAAGTGGTTTTTCTTATTTAACTACTTCTTACGGAGTTTCTGCAAGGCTTTTAACCTGGCAGCTGCCTCAGCTAGTTGGGCTGATGCCATGGAATAATCCATCTCTGATTTTTGATCTTCTAGTTCTCTTTCTGCTAATTCTTTTGCTCTTTCAGCGGCTGCTGAGTCTATATCATCAGCTCTCTCTGCAACATCTGTTAGAAGAGTTATCTCTCCAGGCTGGACTTCTAGGAATCCACCTGAAGCAAAAAATATCTCTTCTTCACCCCCCTCTAACACGAGCTTAACCGGACCGGGCTTTAGGTTTGTTAGAAGCGGAGCATGTCTCGGTGTAATAGCTATTTCACCGGCACCACCTTCAGCACTCAATAACTCGACAGGTCCAGAGAAAAGCTCTCCTTCTGGACTAACTATATTGCACTGAATAGTTGACATAGATTAAGCTGCCTCAGTTTTAGCCTTTTCAACAACCTCATCAATATTACCGGTCATGTAAAAAGCTTGCTCAGGTATATCGTCATAATCTCCATTAACAATTCCTTTAAACCCTCGAATCGTTTCACTAAGCGGTACATATTTTCCTGGGGCATTGGTGAATACTTCTGCCACAAAGAAAGGTTGAGACAGGAATCTCTCTATTTTCCTAGCTCTGGCAACGACTAACTTGTCATCTTCAGATAACTCGTCCATTCCCAGGATGGCAATGATGTCTTTTAATTCTTTATATCTATTCAGCTGTTGCTTTACGGAATTGGCAACATCATAGTGCTCTTGACCTACGATGGCAGGCTCTAGCTGTCTGCTATTTGAATCTAAAGGGTCAACAGCAGGGTAGATTCCTAAAGAAGCAATTTGTCTAGACAAAACCACGTTCGCATCTAGGTGAGCAAATGTTGTTGCTGGTGAGGGATCAGTTAAATCATCTGCAGGAACATAGACCGCCTGAACAGAAGTTATTGATCCAGTTTTGGTGGAAGCAATTCTTTCTTGAAGAACACCCATTTCTTCTGCAAGTGTAGGCTGATATCCAACCGCAGATGGCATCCTACCTAACAAGGCTGAACATTCTGTTCCAGCCAAAGTATATCGATAGATATTGTCTACGAATAAAAGAACATCTCGACCTTCATCCCTAAAATTTTCTGCCATTGTGAGTCCAGAAAGAGCAACCCTAAGTCTGTTTCCAGGAGGCTCATTCATTTGTCCGTACACAAGAGCAACCTTATCCAAAACGCCACCCTCAATCATTTCATGATACATATCATTTCCTTCACGGGTTCTCTCGCCCACACCGGCGAAAACCGAATATCCACTATGCTCATAAGCAATATTTCTTATTAACTCTTGAATATTTACCGTTTTTCCCACTCCGGCACCACCAAATAAACCAACCTTTCCGCCTTTAGCGAAAGGACAAATTAAATCAATTACCTTGATACCCGTCTCTAAAAGTTCCGTTGTCTCTGCCTGATCCTCATATGAAGGCGGATTTCTATGTATCGGCATTGCAGATTTTGCATCTACAGGACCCTTTTCATCTATTGGCTCGCCCAGAACATTCATAATCCTTCCAAGTGTTGCCTCTCCAACAGGAACAGATATTGGATTTTCAGTATTGGTAACTGACACACCTCTTTTGAGCCCTTCTGAAGCACCCATTGCAATTGTCCTTACAACGCCGTCACCCAATTGCTGTTGCACTTCTAAAACAAGCCCAGTTTCATCAACAGTTAATGCGTCATAGATTTTAGGTAAGTTTTCCTTTGGAAACTCGACGTCAATTACCGCTCCAATTATTTGTATTACTGTTCCATTACTCATATTTATTTCCAGTATTAAATTGCCTCGGCACCTGCAACTATCTCGGATATTTCCTGAGTAATTGCTGCCTGTCTGGCATTGTTATAAACAAGTTGCAGTTCCTCTATAAGAGATCCAGCGTTATCTGTAGCACTTTTCATTGCCACCATCTTAGCGGCCTGTTCGCACGCAATATTTTCTATTACAGACTGATAAAGAAGAGACTCTATATATCTCTCCATTAATCCATCTAACAAAAGTCTTGAATCATCAGGCTCATATATATAATCCCACCTGGGGGCTTCTTTATTTGAGCCCTCATCTTCTTCATCCTCTAATTTGCTTAGAGGCAGAAGTTGATTTATTTCTGGTTGTTGGGTCATTGTGTTTACAAAGCTATTGCTAGCTAAATAGACCTTGTCGATTTCACCCTCAGAAAAAGCATCTAATAAAATTTTCATAGAACCGACCAGCTGCTCAATAGAGGGATCATCCCCCAGTTTTTCTGTTGCAGAGATTACATTTCCACCAAATGACCTAAAGAAAGATTGAGCTTTAGTTCCAATCAGCGAATATGAAATTTCTTTTCCAGAAGAGGCTTGTTCAGAAGCGAAGCGAGTTACATCTCTTAGCAGATTGGCATTAAGCCCACCACAGAGACCTTTGTCAGAGCTAATAACTATAATGGCGATCTTATTTACATCCCTCTCTTCCATGTACTTGGGCTTGTACTCTGGTTGTCCTTTGGCAAGGTGACTAATGACACCCAGCATACGATCTCTGTAAGGGCGGCCTTTAAGCATCTTGTCTTGAGTCTTTTTCATTTTGCTAACAGCGACCTTCTCCATTGCGCTGGTAATCTTTTGAGTATTACCTATGCTGGCGATCTGTACTTTTATTTCTTTGCTGTTAGCCATTGATCCCTACCAGGTTTGTGTTTCCATGAATTTATCTAGGGCTTCTTTGAAGGCATTTTGAATATCGTCTCCATATTCTCCGGTCTCTGATACCTTGTCCATGAGATCTTTATGCTCGGAATTCATATAGGCTATCAAGCTCTTTTCAAAGTCTTTGATTTTTTCGACCTCAACCTGCCTTAGATATCCTTCATTAGCTGTGTATAGCATTAGACCCATTTCAGCTACAGACATTGGTGAAAACTGATCTTGTTTCGTCAGCTCTGTAACCCTTACACCATGCTCTAATTGCTCTTTGGATGCCTCATCAAGATCTGAAGCAAATTGGGCAAAAGCCTCTAACTCTCGATATTGAGCGAGAGCTGTTTTAATTCCGCCACCTAGCTTTTTAATTATTGGAACCTGAGCAGCACCACCTACCCTTGAAACTGAAATTCCAGGATCCATGGCTGGTTTTAATCCTGAACTGAATAAAGACGACTCGAGGAAAATTTGTCCATCGGTTATTGAAATTACGTTCGTAGGAACAAACGCTGAAACGTCTCCAGCCTGAGTTTCGATGATTGGCAGTGCAGTCAACGAACCGGTTTTTCCCTTCACCTCACCATTTGTATAGTTCTCTACATACTCCTCATTCACTCTTGCGGCTCTTTCTAGTAGTCTTGAGTGAAGGTAGAAAACATCACCGGGATAAGCCTCCCTTCCGGGCGGTCTTCTTAGTAAAAGAGACATCTGTCTATATGCAACGGCTTGTTTAGAAAGGTCATCGTAGATAATTAGAGCATCCTCTCCCCTATCTCTGAAATACTCGCCCATAGAACAAGCTGCAAAAGGGGCAATATATTGCATGGGTGCTGGGTCAGCCGCCGCAGCCACTACAACAATTGTGTTTTCCATTGCGCCATACTGCTCAAGAGTTCTAACTACCTGGGCAATTGAAGATTGCTTTTGTCCTATTGCTACATATATACACTTAACGCCAGTGTCTTTTTGATTGATTATTGCATCAATGGCAATAGCAGTTTTACCGGTCTGTCTGTCTCCAATGATCAACTCACGCTGACCTCTTCCAATAGGAACCATGCTATCAACCGCCTTTATGCCTAGTTGCACAGGTTGATCTACAGACTTTCTTGAAATAACTCCAGGAGCGACTTTCTCTACTGGGGCGGTTTGATCTGTCTGCACTTCGCCTTTACCATCAATTGGGTTGCCTAGTGCGTCCACAACCCTGCCCATAAGAGCCTCTCCAACGGGGACCTCTAAAATTCTTCCAGTACACTTAGCAGAGCCGCCTTCTGCCAGTAGCTTGTAATCTCCCAAGATAACGGCCCCAACAGAGTCAACTTCTAAATTAAGTGCCATTCCCATGACGCCATGTTCAAACTCTATAAGCTCACCATTCATGACTTCGCCAAGACCGTGTATTCTCGCTATACCGTCCGCAAGGAAAACAATTGTGCCTTCATTGCTAGGAGTGGAGGCGGTATCAAGAGCATCAATTTTCTGTTTGATGACCTGACTAATTTCTGATGGGTTTAATTCTTCCATTGTTTTATTTGATTTGATTTCTTAATTTTTCAAGCTTTCCTTTAACGCTGTAATCTGTAACTTCGTCACCGCATTTGATAGAAAAACCACCTATTAAACTTTTATCTATTACTTGTTCCACTGTTAATGAATCTCCATACCTTCCTTTCAAAGAGTCTGTAACTTTTTTTAATTGCTCATCTGTTAACTCAAAAGCTGACGTAATTAAAACCTCGCTAGAGCCTTTTGTTCCTGATAACAACTTTTTGTATTCTCTGGAGATATGTGGAATAAGAGAAATTCTTTTAGACTCACCTAAAACTTTAATGAAGTTGCTGGTTTTGCTTTCAATTTGGCCTTCAAATAAGGAGAGGAACACTTCAGTCTTTTCCTTGTAAGCGAGCTTAGGAGAATCTATTAGCTGTTGTACTTCAGATGTCTCTAGAGCAAGCTCAAGCTGATCAAGATCCTTTTCCCACCCTTTAGAATGGTCATAGATCGCTTGGGCGTATGGTCTTGCTATGGTCTCGAAATTCAAAGTTATAACTCCTTAGCTATTTGATCGATGATTTGTGAGTTTTTATCTTTATCAACCTCTGAGCCTAGTATTTTTTCAGCCCCCGCAACGGCTAGGGCTGCTACTTCAGATCTTAATTCTTCCTTGGTTCTTTTTGCGGCTTGATCTAGATCGCTTTGAGCAGAGACTTTTATCCTTTCAGCTTCTTCGTGTGCAGTAGATTTTGCATCCTCCACTAGCTGATTTGCTCGAGCATTTGCCTGATTGACTAAATCAGCAGCCTCTTTCTTGGCCTCTTCTAAAATTTCAATTTTTTTCTGATGCGCTTCATCAAGCTCTCGCTTTCCTCGGCTGGCAGCTTCTAAACCATCGGATATTTCTTTTTCTCTCTCTTCTAGTGCCTCAAGAATAAAAGGCCAAACGTATTGCATGGTGAACCACACAAAAAATACAAATGCTAAAAGCTGTCCGAATAATGTGGCATTAAAATTCATTTACAAAACTCCGGGCTTATTTTTATGTGAATAAGAATAAAAGACCGATCGCAAGCGAAACAATGGGTATCGCATCTACTAGACCCATACCAATTAGCAGCTGTGTAAAAAGGTACGGCTGAAGTTCAGGCTGTCTTGCGATTCCTTCTAGGTATTTTGCAGTAATTAGACCAACGCCGATTCCGACACCAATGGCGCCTCCTCCTGTTAGTAGGGCTCCTGCGACCCTTCTTATAGCTTCTGCTTCTTCCATTTTATTCTCCTTAGATAAAAAAATTAATGATGCTCGTGTGCCTGTTGTAGGTATACGAGGGTTAAAACCATAAATAAAAATGCTTGTAATATAACAACCAAAATATGAAATACGGCCCAAATGAAGTTGAGTGCAAGCCCTGCAACACCTGCAAGAACTCCTGTGATTGAACTAAAGAAACCACCAAAAAATAATGCGATTAATATAAAGATCATTTCTCCAGCAAAAAGGTTTCCGTATAACCTTAAGCCCAAGGCTAGTTGTTTCGCATAAAATCCAGGTATTTCGAAAATTACGTTTATCGGTGCCATCCATTTACCATAGGGCTGGAAAGTCAATTCTGCCAAGAAGCCACCGAGCCCTTTGTTTTTTATACTGTAATAATGAATCAAGATTAAGACGCCCAGTGCCATGCCCATCGGTGCGTTGATATCTGCTACGGGCAATACCTTAAAGTAATGTATTGCTCCACCCTCAGCATTAGGCGCAGTAAACCCGTTTGCCATCCAAGGAACAAGATCAATCGGAATTAGATCCATTAGGTTCATTAAAAAAACCCAAACAAAGATGGTCAGCGCCAGAGGTCCCATTAGAGGGTTTTTGTCGGCAGTAAAATTATCTTGAACTTGGTCTCTTACTAAAGTAACTAAGTATTCAACTGCATTTTGGATTCGTCCTGGTTTGGATGAGCTGGCATTTTTCGCGACTCTTCTCATAAAAAATATCATTCCTACGCCCAAAAGAACTGACATAAACAAAGTGTCTACCTGAAAAGCCCAAAAACCCATTTCGTTGATGTTGCAACTTGCCTCTGTACCTGCAACCTGGCTCTTTCCATGAACTTCGACAAAACTCCATGTTCCATCAGGGCATTTACCATACGTTAAGTTGGTAAGGTGGTGTTCTATATAATCTGTTGAGTTTAGTTCTTTACTGGCCATTGGGATTTCATTGGGCGCGGCAATTATAGTTACGGAATAGCTTTAGTGAAAGAAGAATTTGTTACTTTTTTAAGATTTTAATTTATCTAAGACGCCCTCTAAGGCATCAAGGGTTTTGTAGCTTACTATTATTTTACCAGAGCCCTTCTTGCTGTGTTTTATTTCTACAGGCGAGCCAAGTGTTTCAGACAATTCTTTTTCAAGCGACACTATATTCGGGTCTCGTTGGGTTTTTGATTTAACAGTCTTTTTTTTATTGCCAGACAAGCCTCCAACAATGGCTTCACACTCTCTTACTGAAAGTGATTCTGAAACCACTTTCTTTGCACATTGAAGTTGAGCATCTTCAGTTAATGTTAAAAGCGCTCTTGCGTGGCCCATTTCAATTTTTCCTTCTTCTAATAAAGATTGAACTTCAGGACTAAGCGATAGAAGCCTCAAAAGGTTGGTTACTGTTGAACGAGATTTTCCAACTGCGGCCCCAAGCTCTTCTTGTGAGAGATTAAACTCTCCTTGAAGCCTCAAAAGGCCCTTGGCCTGATCAAGAGCATTAAGGTCCTCTCTTTGAAGATTTTCTATTAGAGCAATTTTGGCAGTTTCATCGTTATTCAGATCTCTTATGATGGCTGGAACAGAGCTAATACCAGCAAGTTGAGCAGCCCTCCACCTTCTCTCACCCACAACTATCTCAAACCTTCCTGAGGCCAGCCTCCTTACAACCAGCGGCTGAAGAACTCCTTGTTCTTTTATGCTTTGAGACAACTCTTCAAGAGTAGACTTGTGCATTTTTGTTCTGGGTTGATACTGCCCGGGAGCAAGATCGTCTAACGGAATCTGAGAAACCGAAACTCCATCTGATTTGGGTCTGTCTCCCAAAAGAGAGTCTAGTCCAGTGCCTAGACTAGATTTGTCTTTGTTCATGAGTGTTATCGCTATACTGTTCTTCCGTCTTGCCAATCAATTCTCCGGCCAAGGCAAGATAAGCTAAAGAGCCTTTGGCGTTAGGCTCATAAGATAGAACGGACTTACCAAAACTAGGGGCTTCTGCTAATTTTATATTTCTAGGTATGACTGTTGAGTAAAGTTCGCTGGAAAAATGTTTTTGTAGCTCTCCTGTTACCTGTTGACCGAGCTTATTGCGAGGGTCAAACATGGTCCTTACAACGGCTTTCAATTGGAGGTTGTGGCCGGTGCTGTCATTTAATTGTCCTACAGTCTCTAAAAGTCCAGCCAAGCCTTCAAGGGCAAAATATTCACACTGCATTGGAACGAGTAAATCTTTGGCGGCTCTTAAACCGTTGAGAGTTAATAAGTTTAAAGAGGGCGGGCAGTCGATTATTATGTAATCGTACTTTTCATTAATGTCGGTTAAGTAGTTCAAAAGGGCTCTTTCTTGATCACCACCCCCTCTTAAGAAAGATTCTGCAGCTATTAGCTCCGGACCTGACGGCATAATGTCGTAACCCAGTTCTGTTCCAAAAACAACTTCCCCCTGTGTTCCCATTAAAGCTGCAGCTGACCCTTTGGTTTGATCACATTTTTTTATGCCAGATCCGGTGGTTGCATTTGCCTGCGGATCTAGATCTACCAACAGGACGGCTCGTTTCATTGCACTCAAAGATGCCGCCAGGTTTACGGCAGTGGTTGTCTTGCCAACACCTCCTTTCTGGTTTGCTATAACTAATGTGTTAACCATTGTTTTGCTCGGCTTCTATTGTAACTAAGATATGCGTCTTGTCTTTCGCTTTTGAAGGAAATTTGTCAATTTTTTTTAAAAGATAACCAGAAGGTATTCTTTCCTGATCAAATTGCTCCTGGGTCTTCATGAGCTTTAGCTCTACTCCTCTTTTTTGGAGCAAAGTGGCTGTTAAGCTAATGATTAATTCTGTAGAGCCTACTGCTCTGCAGACTATGTCAAATGATTCAGGAAAAGTTTTTGTTTGTATTTTTTCGATCCTTTGGTTGATGACGCTTGTGTTTTCTAGGCCCAAGCGAGAAGTTGCGTGTAATAAAAACGATGATTTCTTGGTGTTACTTTCTACTAAATGGAATTCTTTATTGGGGTTGGTGATGGCAAGTGGTATGCCCGGAAGCCCGCCTCCGCTGCCTAGATCAACTATGGTTTTCTTTAACAAAGGGGAAATGATCAAAGAATCTTCTATGTGATCATCGATTTTTTGGACTTGTTTTTTGGATATCAGGTTGTGGGTTTTATTCCAGGCAACCAGGTGGGCTTTATAGTCTGCTAGCAGGTTTGTTTGGTCCTTACCCAACGGCTTGTCTTTCCTTTTTCAAGTAGATCATTAGTAAAGAAATTGCTGCAGGAGTGACGCCCGGCAATCTTGAAGCCCGGGCAAGGCTCCCCGGTCTTGCCTCAGATAGTTTTTGTTTTACTTCATTAGATAGCCCAATCACTTTCTCATAATCTATGTGTTCTGGGATTGGGGTGTTTTCGTTTCTTTGCAATCTCTCTATGTCAATTTTTTGCCTTTTTATGTATCCCTCGTATTTAACAGAAGCTTCTATTTCGTCTACTGCGTTCGGGGCTAGAATTATTTCCCCCGGTGGCAAGTGTGAATGAAGAATTTTGGGGCGTTTTAACATTTCGAAGAGGCTAATGTTGTTTGAAATACTTTCTCCTGTTTGTTCTTGTATTTTTTTGGCTTCTGGTGTGTTTGGTTTAAGTTTGTCTTTTTTTAATCTTAAGATTTCCTGAGTTGTGGTGTCTCTTTTGTCTTGATATTTTTGCCACAACAAATCTGAAACTATGCCGAGCTTTCTGCCCTTTTCAGTTAAGCGCATGTCTGCATTGTCTTCTCTAAGTATCAGTCTATATTCTGCTCTGCTGGTAAACATTCTGTAGGGTTCTTTTGTACCAAGGCTTACCAAATCATCTATCAAAACTCCTATATA
>CACLEI010000012.1 GCA_902605935.1 uncultured SAR86 cluster bacterium
TTTTTACAGAAAGTTTTAAGTGCTTTTGGAGAGAGAGGAAGGCCCGTAGGGTTATTTGGATTCGTAACCTGTACCATCCCAGTAGTAGAAGTAATATTGTTATACATTTTATCGAGGTCTATTGCTAAATCAGATGTTTTATCTAATCTTTCAATTCCATACTCACTATTCATGCTCCCCATTTTCGATGTTGTGTCCCAAAAAAGGTCGGGGCCTAAAATATGACCTTCTTGAGTAACTTTTGTTGCTAGCCATTGCAAAGGCGCACTAGAACCAGAACCAATAATTATATGCTCTGGGGTAACATTATTTCTTTCCGCGATCATTTCCTTAAGTCTTGGCACTTCTTGCACATAGTAAGACCCCATTTTTATGGCCTCTTCCATAGCCCTTAATGCTAACGGACTTGGACCATATGGATTCTCATTAGCATTCAATTTCGCTACTCCAAATGCTGGACCATAACTAATATTTTGTGTATTACTAGGTACAATCCTTGGAATACTACCTATTACACTATTCGTTTTTGAACTCTGACCTATGACTGGTGCAGCTATAACTGAGCCAGCTGTAAATAAAGCTCCTTTCAATAATGTTCTTCTCGATATTGCATTATTTTTCATATTTTCTCCTAATTAAATTATTGATGAGGAAAGACTTGCTTTCCAAAACATTCCTGACGAAACTAAAAGTAAATAAAGGCCAAAAAGCCTTTTCAATTTATTCTCTTCAAGATTATGAGCCCATTCGACTCCTATCGGTGCAGTTAAAATAGACACTAAACTTATTATCAATACAGCTGGAATATTAATAAATCCCAGTGATCCAAAAGGGAGGTCTGTTTTATTGAAGCCTAAAACAATAAAACCTAAAGCACCAACTAGACCAATGATTAAACCTACACCTGAAGCAGTTGCAACTGCCTGATAAATTGGCCTTTTACAGATAGACATTGTTATAACGGTTATTGTGCCCCCAGCAATTCCTAGTAGTGCAGAAAAACCTCCAAGGAATGATACTAGACCGGCACGGGCAAAACCAACAGGCATATCTCTTTGTTTCATAGCAGTTTGGTCTAATATTTTGGGGAAGAGGAAGTAGATTCCATAGAACAATACACCCCAAGCAAATATTAGATATAACTCTTCAGCCTGAGAGTATGAAGCAATAAAAATTCCAATAATGACTCCAATTACAAGCCATGGGGCCCATTCCTTCAAAACTAAAAAATCAACAGCACCTTTTTTATTATGAGATATTAGTGCTCTTGCTGATGAAAATATTATACAAGCGAGAGAGGTCCCAACAGCCACGAATATTAGGTTTTCAGATTCGATATCTAGTATCGAAAAAAGTAAAACAAGAGCAGGTACCACTGCAAATCCCCCGCCATTTCCAAAAAGGCCTGCTGTGAGCCCAGCTATTGCACCAGCAGTGATAAGTAAAACTAGTAATCCGAATATTTCCAAAGGTTGCTCCAAACACACTTAGTTTCATGCAATCCACATGCCATATATCTGTCTTTATATGAAACATTAAGGGTCATAAGAGTACTTTCTCGAAAAGAATGACCTTTTATGAGGCTATTTTGCAATCTATTCTCCTTCTTTCTTATCTTCTACAACTGTTCCGCTTTCTAAAATTAATTTAGATATCAACAGGCCTAATTCAAAAAGAAGCCAAGCCGGCACTGCAAGCAAAGTTTGAGAAATTACATCTGGAGGAGTTATTAGCATGCCAATAACAAAGCATCCTACTATTATGTAAGGCCTTTTTTTAGATAAGCTTGCTGATGTGGATACGCCACTCCATATTAAGAGAAATATTAAAATAGGAATTTCGAATGCGATGGCAAAAGCAAACATCATGCCTAGCACGAAACCTAGGTAACTATTGATATCTGTCATCACCAAGACACCTTCTGGAGCTGACGAAGTAAAGAAGTTAAAGACAATTGGTAAAATTAAAAAATAAGTAAAGACAATACCTAAATAGAAAAGTACAACACTTGAAAATAACAAAGAGAAGCTCAGATTCTTTTCTTGTTTATACAAAGCTGGTGCTACAAATCCCCATATTTGAGAAAAAAAATAAGGCATGGAAATCATAAGTGAAACAAATAGAGTTAATTTTAGAGGCGCAAGGAATGGAGATGCTACTTCGGTTGCAATCATGGAAGAATTAGAAGGTAAGAATTTTTGTAAAGGCTCTGCCAAGAACTGATAAATGTCATTAGAAAAATAAATGAGTAGAATAAAACAACTAGCTATGACTACTGTTGATTTTACAAGTCGGACTCTTAGTTCTGTTAGATGATCAACAAGAGAGGCTTCTTCCATAAGATTATCTTTCTTTAAGATCTTCTAATATTTCTTTATTTTTTTCATCAAGAAGGGCTTCTTCAAGGTTAAGAGTCTTTGATACTTCTTCCTTAGCATCGTTGAATTGATCTTTTATCTTTCTTACTGTAATGAATATATATTTTAAGACTTCGGGTAATTTTTCTGGACCTATTAGAATAATTCCAACAACAAAAATTATTAAAATTTCAAAAAAACCAACATCGAACATTATTTTTTATCGTCTTCTTCATCAAGAGTTTTCCTAAAGCTCTTGATTGTATTGGCTAAGTCTGAGCCTAAATTTTTAATCCTTTTAGTACCCCCAAACAGAAGCAACACGATTACTAAAATTATCAGTATTTGCCATATGCTAATTCCGCCTATACCCATTTATTTCTCCTTAATTTTTCTTTCTGGAACTCTTTTCTTTGTGCCCTGATATACCAAGCCTATTATTTAGTTCCTCTAGAACATCGTCTATATGAATACCTTCATTCAAAAGTAAGACCATAGTATGAAACCATAAATCTGCGGTTTCATGAATTATTTTTTTATTTTTGTCGACCGACACATCATTTGTTGCTTCTAGAAGCTCAAGCGCCTCTTCGAGTACTTTTTCATTAATTTTTACCTTACCTTCAACCAAAAGAGATTTTACATACGAGTCTTTGGATATTGAGCCAACCCTTTTCTCCATTAAATTAAAGAGCTTTTTAAGCAAGTCTTGTTCGGTCATTTTAGGTAGCTATAAATAAGAATAAACAAATGATTAAGACTATAAGGATAATGCCATTATTTCTTCCCTGTATATAGATTTTTTGCATAAGCTGATTATGTCGTTCTTCATTTGCATTTTGGTACTCTTCTAATCTTGAAACCTGTTCTATAGCTGTATCTGCTATTTCAGGAAACTTCCTAGCCTTTTCAAACCAACTTAATGAATTTCTCTTAGCCCACTCAGTTAATTTCTTAGGGTTATATCTCTCTGAAATCCAATTTTTTAAGAAAGGATTTGCTATAGACCAGAAATCTAAGGCCGGATAAAGTTGTTTACCTAAACCTTCAATATTCACTAATGTTTTTTGGAGAAGCATCAAGGATGGTTGCATCCTTAAATCAAATCTTCTGGCTGAATCAAAAATAAATAGAAGCATTTCGCCAAAGTTTATTTTTTCCATCGGCTGATCAAAAATAGGTTCACATGCTGCCCTGATAGTGTTTTCTAAGTCACTTAACCTCGTGTTTGGATTCACCCATTTTGATTCAATTAATATATTTGCAACTTCTTTAAAATCTCTTCCTATAACAGCAACTAACATTCTACCTATCTGATATTGCTCTTCTTCGCTTAAGGAACCAACGATTGCATAGTCAACAGCAACATATGCGGGGTCAGACGGATTTTTAGCATCAATAAATATATTGCCTGGATGCATGTCAGCATGGAAAAAGTTATCAATAAATACTTGTTTTAGAAAAATCTCAACACCTCTTTCTGCTACTAATCTTAAATCTACTCCAAGATCATTAAGGTTCTCTATGCGATCAACTGGAATACCCTCAATTTTTTCCATGACCAGTAAATTTTCAGTACAGTAATCAAGATACACTTCAGGCACATAAAGGAGATTATTACCTTCAAAGTTTCTTCTGGTTTGTTTAATATTCGATGACTCTAATCTCATGTCTAGCTCTGCTAGAATTACAGCTTCGTATTCGTCCACTAATCTTGAAAGTTGTAATCTTTTCGCATCTTCAAATCGCCGCTCTGAAAATGCCGCAATTCTTTTCATAAGAGATACATCTGTTTGGATAATTTTTTTTATTCCCGGTCTAACAACCTTAATCACAACTTCTTTGTTATTTTCTTTTAGTGTTGCCGAATATACCTGTGCAATCGATGCAGCTGCTAAAGGTGTGGGGTTAAAGTCTTTAAAGATTGAAATAATCTCACAATTTATCTCTTTTTCAATAATCTCGATGGCCTGCTTATCAGAGAAGTGAGGTAGATCGTCTTGAAGAACTTTTAGACTTTTAGCAATTTCTCCTGGAACTACATCTGGTCTTGTAGATAAAAGTTGTCCGAACTTTATAAAGATAGGGCCTAAATCTTCTAATGCAAAACGAAGTCTTTCTCCGGGCTCTTTTTTGGATTGATAGAGACGCCAGGGAGATATAAAAAGAAGAAATGAAACGATTTTTGGTTTTGAGAATGTATCAACTTCCTTGTCTAGGCGAGCTTTTAACAAAGTATGAATGATTTTAAAGAGTCTGAGAGAGTCTCTAAACATCCAGCATTCCTTTTTGGCCAGAATGAATTGCCACTATGCCATTAGTTAAATTTTCATATCTACATTTTGAAAAGCCTGTATCTTCTAACATTTTTTTTAATTCTTCTTGAGTAGGATGCATCCTTATTGATTCGGCTAGATATCTATAGCTTTCTTCTGTTTGTGCAATAATTTCTCCAATTTTTGGTATAACTTCGAAAGAGAAAAGATCGTATATTTCTCTAAAAACTTCATTTTGAGGTTTTGAGAATTCTAAGATAATTAGTTTTCCACCCGGTTTTAATGCTTTGTAAATAGATCCAAGGGCAGTTTCTTTGTCAGTAACATTTCTAAGTCCAAATGCTATTGTGATTAGATCAAATGTATTGTCTTTAAAAGGAAGAAATTGAGCATCTATTTGTGCAGTATGTACATCCTCTATACCTTCATCAATTAATCGGTTTCTTCCTTCATTGAGCATTGAAGCATTGATATCACTGAGAATTAAAGTCCCTTTCTCAGAAATCTTATCTCGCATCAGCTTAACCATATCCCCCGTACCACCTGCAAGATCTAGCACTATAAAGTCATCTTTAATTCCAGATGTCTCTATAGTTACTTTCTTCCAAAGTCTATGTATCCCAAACGACATGAGATCATTCATTAGGTCATAATTCTTCGAAACCGTATCAAAGACACTGCCTACAAGATCTGCCTTTTTATCAGAATCTACTTCTTTAAAACCAAAGCTCGTTTTATTTTTATTCTTTTCTTTCATAAAAATGCTTATGCATTTTATCTCATGCCGAACTAATTAACCTGTCTCTTAGATAATATTCTGTTTATAGACTTTAAATAAACATCTAAGCTTCTATTGAAACTATCTATTTGTTTTTCATTGCTTGATTTAAAGACAAAGCTCATGATTTCTTGTGCAAGTAATTCATTCTTATCAATCTTTTCTCTAAACTTTTCTTCTCCTAGTTCTTCAAGAGAATCTAGGTATGCCGACATTTTTGCTTCAAAATCCGAAGACTTATTATTTTTCAGAAGTTTAATAAACTCCTCTATCCATTGTTCTTGAAGATTAGACCATTCTTCTCTTACTTCAATGTGATTCTCTAATTTCAAGTTTATTTCATCAATCTGATCTTCTCTAAGTTTGATGCCTACTCGATCAAATCCAGAAATATAGTTATCTATTAAGCTATAACCATTCTCTAATCTCTCTTTTTGCCTTTTCTCTCTAAGTTCTCTGAAATGAGATCCTATTTCGTCTATTTGCACTTCATTTATTTCCTTAGTGAAGCTTATTATGGGTGATTTGAAATAGAAATTTGATCTTGTAAAAATTCCCTCTGCATCCTTATAAATAAAACTAATTTCTTTCTCAGGATTTTGTAAATTTAGATTTTTTAATTTTTCTAGAATAACTTTTACTTTGTTAAGTTCATTTTCACTAAACCAATTTATAAATTCTGTTGAAATAATTTCTATTTCTTCATCTTGCTCTTGTGAGAAATTAGCAAATTCCTTGAAATAATCAGCCAAATAATTATCTAATCTCTCGTAGACCCATGATCCTGCAATTGAGCATGAACTCACTGAAAAGATCATAAGGGAAAGTAAACAAAACTTATAAATATTTCGAGCCATCACTAGGGGTTATTGTAAATTGCAGTTAAAATTCTGTCGGAAATGTCAGATAAAAAGAAATATCCTACCCTAGTTTGGCTAGATTTAGAAATGACGGGTTTAGACCCAGATTCGGAAAGAGTTATTGAAATTGCTACAGCGATTACTAATCATGACCTATCAGAAATAATTGAGGGACCAAACCTCGTGATTCAGCAACCAATGGAGTTCATTGACAATATGGATGACTGGAACACTAATCAGCATACAAAATCTGGACTAGTTGAAAGCTTAAAAGTCACAAATATAACTATCGAAGAGGCACAGAAACAAACACTTGAATTTTTGTCTATGCATGCCGAGAAAGGAAGATCACCATTATGTGGCAACTCTATCTCTCATGATAGGCGTTTTCTAAGAAGATATATGCCAGAGCTAGATGCTTTTTTTCATTACAGAAACGTTGACGTAAGCTCAATAAAAGAACTCATTAAGAGATGGAATCCCGAGCTGCTTGATGGCTTTAAAAAAAGTGGCGGACATAGAGCTATGGAAGATGTGCTTGAGTCAATTCAAGAGTTGAGGTTTTACCGAGATAAATTCTTTGTTCAATAAATTTATTTATCAGGTCCTTGAAAAGCAGGATTGGAAATAGGCATAATTTTTGCCGAATCACTCGAAGTTATTTTTGCAGTACCCTTCTTATCCACTTCATCAATTCTCATTATGCAATTTATAGGTATATAACTTCTTTGAACCCCTTTGAATTCGTTTTTTAGTTTTTCTTCACTTGTATCCACAACTATTTGCGACTTTTGATCGAATATATATTCCTCGACTTCTATAAATCCATACATGTCACTTTGGTAAATGGCCTCAGCATAAACCTCATAGATTTCACCCAATTGAACAAATACTACTTTGTAGATTCCTTTTTTTGCCATTACAATCCCTGCCTTTTATAGATTTAAACTATAGTACTTTTTAAAGATATTAAATATATATGGCCAAGAAACTTTTTATCAAGACCCACGGATGTCAAATGAATGAATATGACTCCGCAAGGATGCAAGACTTACTTGGCGATAGTCATGGGTTTGAAACTACACAAAACGAGGATGAAGCAGACCTGATACTTTTAAATACTTGTTCAATTCGTGAAAAAGCCCAAGAAAAAGTTTTTCATCAGTTAGGCAGATGGAAAAAATTAAAAGAAAAAAATCCTAATTTAAAAATAGGAGTTGGAGGTTGCGTAGCAAGTCAGGAAGGAGAGAATATAATAAAGAGGGCGCCTCAAGTTGATTTAGTTTTCGGTCCTCAAACAATCCATAGAGTTCCTGATCTTTATAAAAATATTACCGAAGCTAAGCCTGCTTCAGTGGATATAACCTTTCCAAAGACAGAAAAATTTGATTATCTTCCAGAACAAAAGATTGATGGGCCAACTGCATTTGTTTCAATCATGGAAGGTTGCAACAAGTATTGCTCATTTTGTGTAGTACCCCACACAAGAGGTCATGAAATAAGCAGACCTATAGATGACATCCTCAAAGAAATTAAAGGATTGTCCTTGCAAGGTGTCAAAGAAATAAACTTGCTTGGCCAAAATGTTAATTCGTATCGAGATTCAAAGCTAAAGACAAAAGGACTTGGATTAACAAATTTAATAAGGGCCTCAGCTCAAATAGAAGGTATTCAAAGAATTCAATTTACAACCTCTCATCCTTTTGAGTTCGGTCAAGATCTAATTGATATATATTTAGAAGTGCCAGAGTTAATTAGTTATGTTCATCTGCCAGTCCAGAGTGGTTCGAATTCTATTTTAGAGAAGATGAGACGCAGACATACCAGAGAGGAATACCTTGAGATAATTGAAAAATTAAAAACCGTCAGAGAAGGCATTAGTATATCTTCTGACTTCATAGTTGGATTTCCTGGAGAAACTGAAGATGACTTCTTAGATACTTTGGATCTAGTTGATCAGGTTGGTTACGATGAATCTTTTAGTTTTATTTATAGCCAACGTCCTAATACAACAGCGAAAGATTTGGAGGATGATGTGCCTCTTGAAGAAAAGAAGAATAGGCTTTCAGTTCTTCAGCATAAATTAGAAAACTCAGCACTAAATATAAGTAGAAAAATGGTTGGTGAGACAAGAAAATGTCTCGTCACGGGAGTTTCCAAGAAGAATCCAGGAGAGTTCCAGGCTCGCACTGAAAATAATAAAGTGGTTATCTTTTCATGCTCAGATCAATCAATGATTGGTAAAATAGTTGATATAGAAATTGTAGAGGCCAAAAATAAATCTTTACGAGGCGTAGCTGCATAGCTCAATTAAACTATTTAATGAAATTTAACTTAGAGCCTGTAAATCACGACAAAATAAGTGACTTATGTGGGCCAACTAATTCAATTCTTAAGCAAATAGAAGAAGAACTGGGAATAAAAATCTTAAATAGAGGTGCAAGCTTTAGAATTAAAGGAGAAACCTCAAGCGCGAAGATAGCTAAAAATATCATTCTAAGAATTTATGACGATCTTGAAGAGAATAAAGCTATTAGTTCAGAAGAAGTTCACTTATATTTAAGAAAAGGAATGAATGATTTGAAAAATATTAAAAAAGAAACTTCAGCTAGACAAATAATTAAAACACCTAACCTGATAGTTGCAGCTAATTATGGCAGCCAAGAGCATTATGTTGAGACCATTAGAAAAAAGGTCTTAACTTTTGGAATAGGACCAGCTGGTACAGGAAAAACTTTTTTAGCCGTAGCTCTAGCCGTGGAACAGTTTACAAGAGGAGAAGTTGAAAAGATCTTGTTAGTGCGTCCTGCAGTCGAGGCCGGAGAAAAGCTTGGTTTTTTGCCCGGTGACTTAAGCCAAAAAGTTGATCCTTACTTGAGACCTCTTTACGATGCGTTATTTCAGATGTTGGGCTACAAAGAAACTACTCAGCTTATAGAGCGGAACATAATTGAAGTTGTACCTTTGGCTTTTATGAGAGGTAGAACATTAAACAATTCGTTCATCATTCTTGATGAGAGTCAAAACGCAACAGTAGAGCAAATGAAAATGTTTCTTACAAGATTTGGTTTTGGTTCGAAAGTCGTTATCACGGGAGACATAACTCAAATAGACTTACCTAAAAACACACTCTCCGGTTTGGTCCATTCTTTAAAAGTATTAAAATCTGTTGATGATATTGGGTTAGTAGAATTTGAATCAAAAGATGTTGTACGTCACGGTCTGGTTCAAAAAATTGTTGAGGCTTACGCTAAGTTTGTTAATTAAGTGACATCTTCCAGTTCTGATATTTTTATTTCCGGGGATCTTGAGGGACTGTCATGCACAGAAGAAGATATATCAAGTTTAATTCAACTTTTAATCGGCACAGAACCAAGCTTAGAAAGTTTATTTTTTAAAAAATCTGTAAATATTAGATTCATATCCAAACCTGAGATCAAGGAATTGAATTTTAGATTTCTTAATAAGGATAGGCCAACAAATGTTCTATCTTTCCCTCCTCAAGAATCTACTCTCGATGATGAATTACTAGGAGACATTGCCATATGTCCTGAAATTATAAAAAGTGAAGCTAATGATCAAAAGAAAGAAAAACAAAATCATTTATTCCATATCATCCTTCACTCTTTACTTCATCTAACAGGACACGACCACTCAGATGATAGCTCGGCTGAGATTATGGAAAATATTGAAGTAGAAGCTTTAAAAAAAATAGGTATTGCGAATCCCTATTGAAACAAATTAATATGTGCGTGTGTTTATGAAGTGAGGCGTTGATGAACGAAGAGCCCCCAAGTATTTTAGCTGAGTCTAGTGAGCTCGGCCTTAGGAAAAGAATAAAAGACAAAATAAAAGAAATTTATCAAAATTTCTCCTATAAACCCCAAAATAAACAAGAACTTGCAGGATCCATAAGAGATTCAAGCGAGAGAGGCGTGCTTGAGAAAGGTACTCTCAATATGATTGAAGGAGCACTTAGAGTCTCTACAGACCAAGTAAGGGATGTAATGATTCCAAGGCCACAAGTAGTTTTTGTTGAAAGAAATGAGAAGCCGCAAGACTTCTTGCCTAGAGTCATTAAATCAAGTCATTCTAGATTTCCAGTTATAAACTCAGAGAATGACAAAATTGAAGGTATTTTATTAGCAAAAGACCTCCTGCCCTTCTTATCTTCCGAAAATTTAGAAAACTTTGAACTTTCGAAGCTTATCAGGCCTGCAATATTGATCCCTGAGAGCAAAAAATTGAATATATTACTTGATGAATTAAGAGCAGGAAGAAATCATATGGCTATAGTGCTTGACGAATATGGGGATATTACTGGAATTGTAACAATCGAAGATGTTTTGGAAGAAATTGTTGGTGAGATAGAAGATGAACATGATAAAAATGCCGGCACTTTAATAAAAGAAATTGCTCAAGATGAATATCTTGTATCCGCACTCACTCCAATAGACGTTTTCAATGAAAATTTTGGCTCTTCTCTAAGTGACAAAGATTTTGATACTTTAGGCGGTATAGTAATGCATCATTTTGCGAGGTTTCCCAAGCCAAACGACGCTATCAATATAGAAGGCTGGCGTTTTGTAATAAATTCACTGGAAAGAAGAAGGATCAAGAGAATTAAAGTTTCCAAAATAACTTAAATCTTCTTTTGTAAAAATTTCTCTGTATTAAAATATTGATGATGCTCAAGAAGAGATTTCTTGCCCTTATTTGTGGAGTAATTTTCTCATTTGGTTTTGCACCGTTTGACCTCTGGTTACTATCTGTTCTTTCAGTTGCAGTACTTGTTGGATCAATAAATAAATCTTCAAATAAAGAAGCATTCCTTATCGGATATGCATTTGGATTTGGTATGTGGCTATCTGGAATTTCCTGGTTGTATGTAAGTATTCACTATCATGGAAATATTGGAATTATAGGTTCATCATTTATAGTTCTTCTTTTTATTTCTATCTTATCTTTATACTCAGGTTTTTTGTTTCTTCTCAATAATGTATTAAAATCTTTAAGTCCAAAAAAAATAATTTTTCTTACTCTACCAGTCGCGTGGGTTCTAATTGAGTTCCTCAGATCTTACCTCTTCACCGGCTTTCCATGGTTGATATCAGGCACAATGTTGGCGGATACTTTTATAGATGGTTACACACCAATTATTGGTGCTCAAGGTAATAGCTTCTTTCTTATACTCCTCTCCGTTTTGGTTTATAAACTTTACGAAAATATAACAGAAAATAGATCTCCCCTACTCCTTTCTCTTCTTGTTTTATTGATTCTAATGCCCTCTTATTTTCTTAAATCAGTTGAGTGGACTTCAGCAGAAAATGAGATTGATGTAACTCTTTATCAACCAAATTTAACATTAGAGGATAAGTGGAGTCAGTACGGAATTATCAAATCTCAAGGAATGATGGAAAAAGCTATAGAAGATGCAAGTGAAGGAGATCTCATAGTCTTTCCAGAGACAGCATTGATATTATCTGAAAATGATAACAAAACTTTTATGAATCTTGTTAGAAGCAAAAGTTTTGAAAAGAATATAACACTAATAACTGGGATCATTGAAAGAGAGGATGATTATAAAATTAGAAATAGGTTACAAACACTTGGAGCTATGGAAGATGTCTACGACAAGATAAAACTAGTACCATTTGGCGAATTTATACCTCTAGAAAAGTATTTGGGAAGTTTTTTAGATATTATTGGCTTAAATTTAACAAATACATTACCTGGAGAAACAGTTAAATCAATAAAAACTGGAAAATTAAGGATCTCACCTAGCATATGTTACGAAATAGCTTTTGACGAACTTATAAGGAAAACTGCAAAAGATAGTAACATTTTGCTGACAGTGAGCAATGATACCTGGTTTGGCAGGTCAATTGGCCCTATTCAGCATCTAGAAATAGCTCAAAATAGAGCTTTAGAACATAAAAAACCATTAATTAGGTCTACAAATAGCGGAATTACTGCTTTTGTATCAAAAAATGGAGAAATAATTGAAAGACAAACTTATTTCGAAGATAAAACTTTGAGAAGAAACATAATCCTTTACTCTGGTACTACTTTTTACTCTAAGTATGGTAATTTACCTTTGTCAATATTTTTGATTTTTTATGTGGGTTTTATGTTGTTTAGAAAACTTTTTTATAAAAATATTAACTAAAAAGAACAAATGTCACTTATTAATTTAATAAATCCTTTAAAAATCATCTTTTTATTGCTCATAATGGCATCATGTTCAACATTAGTGGAAGATGAAAACATGAATAAAAACAATGTTATATATAAAATACGATCCATTGATTCTAATTTCATTAATTTAGAGACTTTACTATTTGTTGATATAGATACGCAATCTCTTCTACATATAAAAAAAGGTACAGTTTTGAAACAATATAGCATATCTTCCTCTTATTATGGTACAGGCAGTAGAGAAAATAGTTTCAAAACTCCCCTTGGAAGGCATGAAATTTATAAGAAGATTGGCAATGATCTTCCTGTTAATGCAATTTTAAAAGGAAGAGTCTGGAGTGGAGCAATAGCAGATATTATTGAAGAGCCTTTAGACACTGATTTTGACCATGTTACTTCTAGGATTTTGTGGCTAGATGGCTTAGAGGTAGGAAAAAATAAAGGAAAGGGTATAGATTCTAGAGATAGATATATTTACATACATGGCACAGCTGAAGAAGGATTAATAGGAAAACCTGCTTCTGATGGATGCATAAGGATGTATAATAAAGATGTTATAGAGCTTTTTGATCTAGTTGATGAAAAGGCACAAGTCTGGATTTATTAGATATTTAATTATGAAGAAATTTTTATTGTTCTCTCTCGTCTTTTTTGGCTCTTATGCATTTTCATGCTCCAAAGTTTTGGATCATGAGGTGAGGGTTTTGGATTCAACAGAAACTCTGAATCTATGCCAATATGAAAATAAAGTAGTTCTTGCTGTAAATGTTGCTAGTCGATGTGGTTTTACATACCAATACGAAGCTCTTCAAAATCTATATTCAAAATATGGAAAGGAAGAATTTGTAATATTAGGATTTCCATCAAGAGATTTCATGTATCAAGAATACAGCGATGAGTCTAAGGTAAAAGAATTCTGTAGTACTGAATATGGAGTTACCTTTCCAATGTTTGCAACGACACCCGTTAAAGGAAAAAAAGCAAATTCTTTTTACAAAACTTTAGCTGAAATTACAGGAAAAACACCTGGTTGGAATTTTCATAAGTATCTTATTTCGAAAGAGGGTAAAGTGTTAAGCTTTGACACGAAAGTAGAGCCTGATAGTCAAGAACTTACCTCCCAGATCTCTAAGTTGTTATAAACAAAGTAAGCACTTACTATCATTTAAACGCATTATTCTACTGAATTATTTCGACAGAGGAATCTGTTGAGCAAATAATGACATCTGCCTTTCTGTTTGCAAATATACCGTTCTCCACAACTCCAGGAATATTATTTAATCTGGCCTCCAGATCGTAAGGTATGTCTATAGGCAAGTTGTGGATATCTATTATTTGATTTCCATTATCTGAAATAAAACCATTTCTAAAAATAGGCTTCCCGCCCATTTTCATGACCTCTCTTGAAATAGCACTTCTAGCAATCTCTATTACTTCAATTGGCAGAGGAAATTTACCCAATAAATCTGTATATTTTGATTCGTCTACGATACAAACAAAGATGTCTGATGAATAGGCAAGTATTTTTTCTCTTGTAAGGGCTCCACCACCCCCTTTTATCAATTCCTTTCTATCATTGTATTCATCTGCTCCATCAATATAAAAATCGATAGAGTGAACTTCATTTAATGACAAGACTTCGTATGAGCTATCTATTAATTTTTCCGAAGCATCTGAGCTGCACACGACACCTTTTATGTGCAATCTGGCTTTATTAAGTTCTTCGATGAAGAAATTAGTTGTAGTGCCCGTTCCAATTCCAATAACTGAGTCTTTCTTTATATCATTCTCAATAAAACTAAAAGCTTCTTTTGCTGATTTTTCCTTTTTTAAGTCTTGATTCATATTATTGTAGATGTAATGAATATTATCACTGACTCAGTATAATAGCCTCCTTTTATAAAGCCTATCAAAGCAAAATTAATGAATTCTTCTAAGATAAAAAAGTATGTAGGTTTGATTGAGTCCTCAAATGTTTATGATGTGGCTCAAATTACTCCTGTAACAAAAGCAAATCAGCTATCGAAGTTACTCAAAAATGAAGTTTTGCTTAAAAGAGAAGATCTTCAGCCTATTTTCTCTTTTAAAATCAGAGGAGCTTACAATAAATTATCAAAATTAAAGCAAAAGGGCATAAAAGGTCCCTTTATTGCAGCTTCGGCAGGAAATCATGCTCAAGGTGTTGCGTTCGGGGCTAAAAGCTTAGGTTTAAAGGCATATATTGTCATGCCTATCACTACACCATCTATTAAAGTGAATTCAGTAAAAAACTACGGAGGTAAGGTTATTTTGTATGGCGATAATTTCGATGAAGCTTTCCAACATGCAAAATTTCTAGCTAAAGAAAAAGGATATATCTTCATACATCCCTACGATGATAAAGATGTAATTGCTGGCCAAGGTACTGTAGGTAAAGAGTTGATCGAACAGGTAGATAGTGAGATTGATGTTATTTTCGTCCCGGTTGGTGGTGGAGGACTACTTGCCGGTCTTGGTACCTATGTTAAATCTGTGAGTCCTAAGACCAAGATTATAGGTGTTGAGCCAGAAGATGCTGCCTGTTTGAAGTTAGCCCTTGATAATAATAAGAGATTGTCTTTACCTGAGGTTGGTTTATTTGCAGATGGCGTTGCAGTGAAACAAATAGGAAGGGAAACATTTTCTTTAATAAGAGACTGGATCGATGATGTTGTGACCATCACAGTAGATGAGATGTGCGCATCTGTTCAGGATACTTTTCAAGAGACACGTACAATCTCAGAGCCTGCAGGCGCTTTGGCTTTGGCAGGATTAAAAAAATATAGCCTTTCGAGAGGATTAAAGAATAAGACCTTAGTTGCAATTAATTCTGGTTCAAATTTGAATTTTGATCGTTTGGGTCATATTGTAGAAAGAGTCCAATTTGGAGAGAGTAAAGAAGCGCTTCTAAGTGTAAAGATACCAGAGGAGAAGGGGAGTTTTAGAAAATTTTGTAATTACCTGGGTAAAAGAAGTATTTCTGAATTTAATTACAGAGCAGAAGAAAGTGAAGAAGCTAATATATTTGTAGCATGCAGATTTAATGATAAGGAAGGTAAGTTAAAGTTAGTAAAACATTTAAAGTCTAAAGGGTTTTCACCTAAGGATCTATCAGAGAACGAAGTTGCAAAACTTCATATAAAGCATATGGTAGGCGGAAGGGCACCAAAAGAAGTTTTCAGTAAGGGCGAATATATCTTTAGAGTTCAATTCCCTGAACGTCCGGGCGCATTGATAGATTTTTTGGATAAGTTGAGCGACAAATTCAATATAACATTATTCCATTATAGGAATCAGGGTGCAGCATACGGAAGAGTTCTAGTTGGCTTCGAGTCTAAGGAAAAGAATTATCCCAAATTATTAAAATATTTAAGTAATACTGGATTTAGATTTTGGGATGAAACACAAAATTCAGCCTACAAATCATTTTTAAAGTAGATTTCATTTAAATTCGTATATGGTGTTTTCCGTGATACACATATGCGCTTTTATATCATGAGCTTCAGGAAGGCAATTTTCAATTTTCTGAAATTCATGCGCCAATATTATTAGTTTAATACTGGAAGAATCTATGCCAGCTAACGAATAATCGTAATAGCCTTTTCCCATGCCAATCCTGTATCCCTTTTTGTCAAAACAAACGCAAGGGAGAAATATTATGTCGAGCTCATTTGGGTCAATTTCTGTATGACCTATAGGTTCAGAAATCCCTAAATTGTTCTCTCTTAAACTAAGCCGACCATCTATCTTAATGAATTTAAGTTTTTTAGAATTATCAATCATCTTGGGCAAATAGACTTCTGATCCAATGCCGGAAAGCATTAACACTAGTTCATGAGTTGGCAGTTCTTTACCAATTGACCAATAGCAAGACACTTTTTTATTTGCGTATAATTCTGAATTATTTCTTACTATAGATAATAAATTTATTTCAGCATTATCGACTTCATCAAAAGTAATACCATTTCTCAGTTCGATAAATTCTTTTCTCAAATAGGATTTTTTGGTCATGGACAGTATTTCCCAGATTACCGTTGTTGATTACTGCCCTGAACCGTGAAGTTCAAGGCGGTGACTCCGTCAATTTATTAGGCTTCCCAATGTATGGGTATGCACAACAAAACCTTTCAGAATCTCCTATTATTTTTTTATCGGCTCGAGAGTAGTAATAACTATCGAATAATCCAGGAAACTTAAAAATTATAACTTACTTACTGAGCTTTAAAAGATAAACTTTTTAACTGTTTTTTAACCTCTAGGGTTAAATTATCAAGACCTCGATTAACGGATTCATCTCTACTCACATCAGACAAGTTTTTGAGGTATTCATTACTTATATTTAGTGCAGTTATAATTGCCGCTCTCTTCTCATCAAGACCAGATGCTTCTTTTACCTCACTCAGTTTATTATCTAAAAATATTGCAGCTTTTTTTACTTCTTCTGATTCTTCTGGAGGACATGCTATTTTATAACTTGCTCCTAGAATTTTTACAGTTGTAGTTTCTTTACTCATTAGCTTTTGTAGGACTGAATTATTTTCTTTATACCTTTTTTTGCTATATCTAGATTTTTTGAAAGTTTGTTATTCTCTTTTGATAACTCCAGATTCTTTTTAGATAGATGATCATTTACTTCTTTAAGTTGCTGACTAAGCTTAATAAGCTCGTTAACTTCTTTTTCTAAATTATCAAATTTATTTTCAGACATTTTCTAGTTTAAGTTTAACTTTGAACGTAATTTCTTGCTACCATGTTTCTCCATAAAATTGTTTATTGCTTGTTAATGCCATGAAAAATAACTTTTCTGAAAGAAGATCGACCCTAGCTAATAAAGTTTTGGATGATTCTGCAATTATCATTGCATCTGCCTCTGTAAAATCGAGAATTTCAGATACCGACTATGCTTACAGACAAGATAGCAATTTTTATTACTTGTCTGGTTATGAAGAACCTGAATCATTGATCTTGATAAGACCTGATCATGCTAATGAGAAATTTATTATTTTTTGTAGAGATAGAGATCCACTAAGAGAGCAATGGGATGGCTTTCGAACTGGACAAGAAGGAGCAATATCAGAATATGGGGCTGATGCGTCCTATAGTATTAATTCTGTAGATCAATTAATGCCTGAACTTCTAAAGGGGTCTAAGAACATCTATTTTTCTATGAGTTCACCTTGTGGGATAGATTCTAAGATTAATCATTGGATTGAAGATATTAGAAAGAATATGAGAGCGGGAGCTGAACCTCCAGAAAATCTTTTGTCATTAGATTCCATCCTGCATGAAATGAGACTTATCAAAGAAGACCATGAGTTGGACATCATGAAGCATGCTGCCGATATAACTACGGAAGCTCATATCAGAGCTATGCAAGCAGTAACTCCAGGTATGTTTGAGTACCAATTAGAGGCTGAGTATCTGTATGCATTTAATAAAAATGGTGCAAGATCTCCTGCTTATAATTCAATTGTTGGCGGAGGAAATAATTCTTGTATTTTGCATTATGTTGAAAATAATGCGGAATTGAAGGACGGAGATTTAGTTCTTGTAGATGCCGGATGTGAGTATCAGTATTACGCCTCGGATGTAACAAGGACATTCCCTGTAAATGGAAAATTTTCTCCTGAGCAAAAAGAGATTTATACGATAGTACTAGAGGCACATAAACAGTCTATCGAGCAAGCTCAACCTGGTAACAAGTGGAATTTGATGCATGAAAAATCAGTAGAAGTTCTTGTTGAAGGACTTTTGTCTCTAGGTTTATTGAATGGTTCTAAAGAAGAAAATATTGAAAAAGGTCTTTATTCAAAATTCTATATGCATCGAATTGGTCACTGGCTTGGAATGGATGTTCATGATGTAGGTGCTTATAAAAAAGATGGCGACTGGAGAGAACTAGAAAAAGGGATGGTTATGACAATAGAACCCGGAATTTATATTTTAGATTCTCTTGAAGATGTTGATGATAAGTGGAAGGGAATTGGTGTAAGGATAGAGGACAACATTGTAATTAATGATTCTGGCAACGAATTTCTCACACCTGATGTTCCAAGGACTATTGAAGAAGTTGAACAAACTGTTCAAGGTTAAGTGGACTATCAAGTATCGATTGTAGGAGGAGGTATTTCTGGTGCCTTAGCGGCATTATATTTGGGTAAATCAAGGGTTAAGACTTGCTTAATTGACCGAGGAAAACCATCTCAAAGATTATCTAATCCTTATATAGGAAAAACTACTTCTCTAAATCTATCTTCAATAGCATCACTTAGAGATGTTGGGATATGGGAGGATATCAAGAAAAATGCTCAAGAATTTAATGAAATATATGTTTGGGATGCAGAGGGCTCATCTTCTGTTCAATTCAAAGCAGAGGAAATTTCAAGAAATGACCTCGGTGTCATAGTCCATAATAATATTATCCTTGAGTCAATTTACAGCAAGTTAGAACAAATCTCCGAAGTCACACTAATTGAAGAAGAGTCTCTAAAAGAAATTAGTCAAGATCAGAATAAAATAGAATTAACATCTGATTCAGGTTTAAGGATTGCTTCTGAACTTCTTATCGGAGCGGATGGTTCACTTTCAAAAGTTAGAGATTTTAGCAGGATACCTATAAGAACATGGAGCTATGAACAGCTTGCGATTGTATCCTCAGTAACTACAGAAGTTCCGCTAGATAAGACTGCTTTTCAAATATTTACTGATACAGGCCCTATTGCTTTGTTGCCATTAATGGTTGGAGAAAATGTTGCCTCATTAATCTGGTCTACTGATGAAGCTTATGGCAAGAAACTCCTAGAATTAGATAATGATGAATTGAATCAAGAATTAAGATTAAAAACAGAGGGCAAATTTGGTGATATTTCTTTTAATGAAATGATCAATTCATTCCCATTGCATCAACTACATGCTAAAAAATTCTATAAAGGTAGAGCAGTCTTGATAGGAGATTCAGCTCATACGATCCATCCCTTGGCAGGTCAGGGTTTAAATTTGGGGATTGCAGATGCACAAGAGATCACTGAATTAGTCATATCAGCTAATAGATCTGGCAAGATTTTATATGATGAGGAGATGCTTAAATCTTATAGCAGAAGAAGGGAACCTGAGAGTTATAAGATGATAGCTCTGATGGAAGCCTTTAAAAGAGGTTTTGGATCTGAAAATCTCTTAGTAAAGCTGGGAAGAAGTTTTGCTTTTGATTTTGCAAATAACACTAAGCCACTGAAACAGCGTTTAATAAAGGAAGCTGCAGGGATTATTTAATTTTTGCTTCTGTGTAAATAACGTGCTTTCTGATAACTGGATCGAATTTTTTAATTTCCATTTTGTCAGGCATTGCAGACTTGTTCTTGTCAGTCGTATAAAAGTGGCCTGTACCAGCAGAGGATACTAATCTAATTTTTTCTCTCATATTTTTTCTCCTCTAGCTCTTATCTCAGCAAGCACAGTATCAATACCATTTTTATCGATGGTTCTTAGCCCATTCGCAGAAACAGTAAGACTTATATATCTATTTTCAGATTCCACCCAAAACCTGTGTTTGTGGAGGTTTGGTTGAAAAGTTCTCTTATTTCTATTTTTTGCAAACGAGACATTATTCCCCGCTTGAGGCTTTTTTCCTGTTACTTGGCAAACTTTAGACATAATTTATTAACAAATTTATTTGTAGAGCCGCGTTTTATACCAGAAGCATTGACAGCAAGCAAGAATAAGCCGCTATAATCTGTTTTACATAGAGATAAATATTGAAATCATTAGCAAATAAAAATATTTTATTAGGCGTTACTGGTGGCATTGCTGCTTATAAATCTGCTGAAATTGTGAGACATCTTAAGAAGTCAGGCGCATCAGTTCGGGTTGTAATGACTAAGTCTGCTGAGGAGTTTATAACTCCTCTCACTTTACAAGCCTTATCAGGAAATAGAGTATCTACTGAACTACTAGATACTGAATCTGAAGCGGCTATGGGACACATTGAGTTAGCAAAGTGGGCAGATGGAATACTAATTGCACCTGCAACTGCAAATACTATAGCTAGACTATCTTCCGGAAGGGGGGATGATCTCTTATCAACTGTCACACTTGCTTTTGATGGTCCAATATCTCTCGCCCCAGCCATGAACCAAGCGATGTGGAGAGATAATAGAACTCAAGATAATTTAAATAAATTACTTACCCAAGATTTTGGTATATGTGGACCTGGTTCTGGTGAGCAAGCATGTGGAGACATTGGTCTTGGACGAATGCTAGAACCACTAGAAATATTAGAGATATTTTCATCTTCTTTTGATAAAGGAGTCATGTCTGGTAAAAATGTCCTTATTACCGCTGGACCCACTCAAGAGCCAATTGATCCTGTAAGGTTTATCACAAATAGGAGTTCTGGAAAGATGGGATATAGTCTTGCTCATGCTGCAATTGAACAAGGTGCACAAGTTACTTTAATCAGCGGTCCAGTAAATATAGAACCACCATCGAACTGTAATGTAATTGCAATTAACACTGCGAAAGAAATGTCGGATGCTGTGAAACATCATATCAAAGAGATGGATGTCTATATCGGAACAGCAGCTGTTTCGGATTATAGTCCTGCTGAAGTTAAAGATTCCAAAATAAAGAAAGCTGGAGATAACTCATCAATGATATTGGAGTTAAAAGAAAACGAAGATATTTTAAAGTTTGTAAGTGAGTTAGAAGATAGACCATATGTTGTAGGTTTTGCAGCTGAAACAGACCAACTTATAGAAAATGCTGAGAATAAACTCAAACATAAAAAACTTGACTTGATAGTGGCCAATGATGTGTCAGATAAATCTATAGGATTTGATTCAGAAGAGAACGAAGTTACTCTGATAACGAATGAAGAGAAGCAACTTCTCAAAAAACAAAATAAAAAGAGGATTTCAAAAAAAATAATAGAGTTCATATCGGGGAGAATTAATGAGCAAAATAACTAAACCAGAGAAGGTAGGATTCTCAAAACAAAAACTAGAGCATATTGGAGAATCTATGCGTTCTCTTATTGAGGCTAAAAAAATTCCAGGCACTGTTACTTTGGTGGCTAGAAGAGGAGAGGTTGTTCATTTTGAAGCGAATGGAATGAGAGATATAGAGAGAAATTTACCCATGGAAACTGACACCATCCATAGAATTTATTCTCAATCTAAACCCGTAACGGGAGCCGCTTTAATGATGCTTTTTGAAGAAGGAAAATTTCTTATGACCGATCCTATTGCTAAATATTTCCCAGAGTTTGGAGAAATGAAAGTTCATTTGAGTGGAGAGGGTGAAAATATGCAAACAGAAGCAGCATCTACTCCTATAACTATCCAGCAACTTGCCTCCCACACCTCGGGATTGTCTTACTCCTTTATGCCGGGTCCAGTAGGCTCAATGTATGTCTCAGAGGAAATGGAAAGGGGTCTTGGCAATGTGCCTAGTGCAGGTGGTATTTTTTTCACAAGCGGTACCAAGCCAGCTTTTAATAGCTTAAGAGAGTGGGTTAGGGCGTTAGCTGAACTTCCCCTCGTTGCTCAACCTGGAACTATCTGGAATTACAGTGTCGGGATGGATGTGATGGGTGCATTAATTGAAGAACTTTCTGGTCAGTCATTTGGAGAATTTTTAGAGGAAAGAATTTTTGGCCCTCTAGGTATGGAAGATACAGGTTTTATGGTTCCCGAAGAAAAGCTTGAGAGGTTTGCGGCTAACTATGGTCCAGTTCCAGGAAATATGATGCTAATGGATGATCCAAAAGAGTCAGGTTACAGAACTCCTCCTCAACTTGAATCTGGTGGCGGAGGTTTAGTTAGTACAGTTGGAGATTATTTAAAATTTGCACAGATGTTACTGAATAAAGGTGAGTACGAGGGTAAACGATACCTAGGCAAGAAGACTATTGAATTTATGACGGCTAATCATATGGGAGATGAGAGCGCAGATGAAGGTTTAACTAATTTATTCAATATGCTAGGAAATGCCTATAAAGTCAGAGGTATGGGGTTTGGTGTTACCGGATCAGTAGTCGTTAATCCTGCCCTAGCTGGCCTACCTGTTTCAGAGGGTGTCTATAGTTGGGGCGGTGCAGCAAGTACACATTTTTGGGTAGACCACAAAGAAGATCTCATCGGCATTGTTCATACGCAATTATTGCCCGATGGGACTTATCCTGTAAGGGAGCTTATGCAATTAGCTACTTATCAAGCAATTATTGATTAAACTATATGTATAAAAAAAGACGCTTTATGCGTCTTTTTTTTAAGTAGTATATTTATTTGTCTTCTGATGTATCTTCCTCAATAGGAGTTTCTTCGCTTTTTGCTTCTTCAACAACTAGTTCCTCAGTGGCAACATCTTCTGTAATAGCTTCCCCTACTACAACCTCTTCAAGAGGTGCTTCTTCTGCAGTAGGCTCTGCTACTGGAGCCGCCTTCGTCTTATTTCCAAAACGTTTTCTAAATTTATCAACCCTTCCGCCGGTATCTACAAGTTTTTGTTTACCAGTATAAAAAGGATGTGAAGCAGATGAGATATCTAGCACACAATAGGGATAAGTCTTTCCTTCATATTCTTTTGTCTGATCTGTGCTTAAAGTAGAGCGTACAAGGTAGTATTCATCAACACTTGTGTCATGAAATAGTACTTCTCTATATTCTGGGTGAATGTCTTTTTTCATCTATAAATCTTGTAAATAAAAATATGGTGGAGCACTATAACAGACAGGCAAAACAAGGCAAATGCATAATTTAAAAAACAATTACTGATAATTAGTTCATGAGTTTAGATTTAGTTGAAGTTCTCATACCTATTCCTTTGATGGAGAAATTTTCGTACCTACCTCCAAAGAATAATTCAAATTTACTAAAACAAGGTTCAAGAGTTTTGGTACCTTTTGGAAAACGAACATTGGTGGGAGTTGTCTGGAGTTTTTCTGAAAGAGATAAATCTTCAAATAGAAAATATAAATATATTAAGGAGATTCTTGATGAGGTTCCCTTATTAGATTCTAACTCAATCAGCCTAGCAGAGTGGTCTTCACGTTATTATCATTATCCACTCGGAGAAATCATTTCTTATTTTTTTCCTCCCTCTTTAAGAAAAGGAAAGGAAGCAAAATTTAGGGAGACTAAATATTTAGAATTAACTTCAAAAGGTTCTTTTTTGGAGGAAGAGACCCTCACAAGAGCACCGAGTCAGCAGAAACTTATTTCCTTACTAAAAGACAAGAAAGAAATGACATTAAAATCTGCTCAGGCTTTTGGGATAAGTAATGCTGCAGTAAATGGTCTAATTGAAAAAGGATTTGTTAATAGGTTTTCAAGAGAGTTATCTCCTTATAAGAAATTAGAAAATAAACAGTTATCTTCACCTAAGCAACTTAACCCGGAGCAAAACAAAGCAGTTAATGCTATTAAAAAAGCTAAGGATAAAAATATCACGTTCATATTAGATGGCATTACAGGAAGTGGAAAAACTGAAGTTTACTTACAAGCAATCCAGGAGATCGTTAATGAAGGCAAACAAGCATTAATACTCATCCCAGAAATAGGACTCGCCCCTCAAGCTGAAGAACGATTTCGAGAATATTTTGGAGATAGAGTAATGTCTTTTCATTCCGCTAAAAACGAGCGAGAAAAAGTTGATGCATGGTTGGGAGCATCTAGAGGTTTGGTTGATATAATCATTGGTACTCGTTCGAGTGTATTTTTGCCAATGAAAAATCTAGGCATCATCGTTGTAGATGAAGAGCATGATCTATCATTTAAACAGATGGAGAAATTTCGTTACTCAGCAAGGGACATGGCTCTATATAGGGCTAAACTCGAAAAGATACCAGTTGTACTAGCATCTGCCACACCATCTTTGGAGACCCTAAAAAACGTAAAGGAAAAAAAGTATAGAGTATTGAAATTGAACAAAAGAGCAACTGGAGCAAACTTACCTACATATCATGCTGTAGATTTAAAAGGCAAAGAGTTACATGAAGGACTAAGTAAAGAGCTTCTAGAGGCCACTCAAACTGAACTTGATAAAGGCAATCAAGTATTAATATTTTTGAATAGAAGAGGTTACGCACCTTCAATGATTTGTAAGACTTGTGGCTGGATTTCAAATTGCGACAGATGTGATGCCCTTATGACAGTTCATAAGAACCCACTTAAATTACATTGTCACCACTGCGAAGCACAGAAGCCTTACCCAAGTAAGTGCCCATCTTGTGGTTCTGATGATTTCCTTACATATGGTTTTGGAACAGAGAGAGTTGAAGAGTTTTTAAGAGGTTACTTTCCCGATACAAAGACACTAAGAATAGATAGTGACTCAACAAGAAAGAAAGAAAGTCTTAATGAATATTTTGATGAAATTAAAAAAGGAGAGCCTATTATTTTGCTGGGTACACAACTTCTAGCAAAAGGTCATCATTTTCCCAATGTAACATTAGTCGGAATAATCGATGCGGACTCAGGTCTATTTAGCGCAGACTTCAGAGGTAGTGAAAGAGTTGCCCAGCTAATGACTCAAGTCGCTGGTAGGGCAGGAAGAGATAAAAAACCGGGAAGAGTAATTTTGCAATCTTATTGCCTTGATCATCCTCAAATAGAGGAAATTATCACCGGTAGTTATGA
>CACLEI010000013.1 GCA_902605935.1 uncultured SAR86 cluster bacterium
TGTGCAGGATGTGGGCATGACTCAATAAGCTCAGCAATAGTTGAGGCTTGCTTTCAACTCAGTATAGAATCTTACAAGGTCGCAAAATTATCAGGAATAGGTTGTTCGTCTAAAGCTCCCGCTTACTTTTTGAACCAATCTCATGGATTCAATTCAGTTCATGGAAGGATGCCTTCAATCGCTACTGGTGCTGCAATGGCGAATCATGAGCTATTATATTTGGGGATCTCTGGAGATGGAGACAGCGCATCAATAGGTATTGGTCAATTTATTCACTGTGCTAGAAGGCAGCTTAATATGACATATATAGTTGAAAATAATGGCACTTATGGACTTACAAAAGGTCAATTTTCAGCTACAAATGATTTGGAATCGAAAAGTAAATATGGCGATGATAATCTATTTCCTTCAATAGATTTACCTTCCATGGCCATTCAATTAGGTGCAAGTTTTGTTGCAAGAAGCTTTTCTGGAGATAAAGAGCAATTAGTTCCTTTGCTAAAAGCTGCCTTATCCCATAAAGGTTTCTCTTTTTTAGACATAATTTCTCCTTGTGTAACCTTTAATAATCACAACACCTCTACTAAAAGTTATGACTACATTAGAGAACATAATGACGCCCTGTCTAGGCCAGACTTTGTACCTTCTGGAAAGGAAATACTCACTGATTATCCAAAAGGATCAACTGTTGATGTTCCTTTACATGATGGTTCGTTACTTTCTCTGGAAAAAATCTCCGAAAATTATGATCCTGCAGATAAAATCAAGGCCATACAAAATATCCAAGAATCTCAAAGAGATGGCAAGGTTCTAACAGGTCTTCTTTATGCAGATCCAGAAGCTAAGGATTTAAAAGAAATTCTAAACGTCTCAGACAAGCCTTTAAATGAGATGGATCTTAATGATTTATGTCCTGGTTCAGAAAAATTAAAGGACATAAATTCTGGTCTTAAATAAATCTAAATTACTCCAAGTTTTTTTGCCATTATCTGATACGACTCCACAACATCTCCTAGACCTTGTCTGAATCTGTCTTTATCAAGCTTTTCTCTAGTTTCTACATCCCAAACTCGGCAACCATCTGGCGTGAATTCATCTCCTAACAAAAGTTCACCTTTGAAATCTCCAAATTCTAACTTGTAATCTACCAAGATCATTCCGGCTTCAGAAAATAATTTCTTTAGAGCATCATTAACTTGAAAAGTTTTTGTTTGCATTTGAGTTACTTGATCTTCGGTAGCCCAACCGAACGATTTAATATGATATTCATTGATCATTGGATCACCAAGATCATCATCTTTATAAAAGAATTCGAATGTAGGTGGGTTTAAGTCCATACCCTCCTCCAAACCTAGTCTTTTACAAATACTTCCAGCAGCAACATTTCTTACAACACACTCTACAGGTGCCATATCAAGTCTTTTAACTAGACTATCCGTTTCACTGAGAAGTTTTTCAAAGTGAGTAGGAATTCCCTCCCCTTCAAGATACTCCATTATGAAAGCATTAAATTTATTATTAATGGTTCCTTTCCCATCTAAACTTTCAATTTTCTTGCCATCGAAAGCAGAAGTATCATCTCGATAGTGCATTATCAGGTAATCTGATTCATTAGACTTATACAAAGATTTAGCCTTTCCTGTAGTTATTAGTTCTCCTTTTTCAATATTTTCCATAAAATTTAAGACAATGATTGGTTGATTTCTGAAAGAAGCTCCCGCTCATAAGCTTTAGCCTCCTCCACTTCTGAGCTTATTGTAACTCTGCAAGTTTTTTCATCAATTTTTGTAACTAAGATTTTAAAATCTCCGTTAAATGAATCACCAGAAAAGATTCTTCTAATAAAACCCTTTTGCTCTTCTCTTGAAAAGTTTACATAAAAAACTCCTTCATCTCTATCAAGGTCATTTACGTCTATTAAAGCTTCTTTTAGTGCTCTATCAACGGCTGCCCAAGCACGCGCATATTCCAAGTTAAGCTCAATAAAACTTACCTGACTATCGTCTTGTATGAGAGCGGCTTTCTGGCCATAATTCAGGTTTAAGGCTACCAATGAAGTACCTCCACTTGGTGGTGTAGTTGCGAAGTAATCTAACACCTTTCGCATAGTTTCTTCTTCAAGATTATCATCTCCTGCCACTCGTATCCATTGACCTTCAATTTCTTCCAAATGAGTGACAAAAATTTCGGAGCTTGCTTGCCTGATACCGTGTTCGACTTTCATAACAAGTTTGGACTTTTTTTCGCTGTCTCCTATATTAGTGCTCTCGATAATTCCTGATGTTGGATCTGATTTTGCCAGGCTATAACCACTTGTAATCCAGAAATCATTCATCATCGGCCACGCGCTGCTGGGTAAAGTTTCAACATAAACCCATCTAATTTCACCTAATTTATGCATCCTTACCTCATTAGAAGTACCTGAAGAGAATACTTGTTGTGGCATAGGGATATTGTATTCATTGCCAATAGTCTCAGTGTTCGAAGAATTAATGGGGTAGTAATCAATGATCGGTCTAGTGGTCAAATTTTCTGGTAAGTCTAATGACTTTTCTTGTTTTTCTCTTAAATAGTCATTCTTATGATCAGTTAAAAGATAACTACAAGAGCTTAAAAAGAGAGGAACAATCAGTAAATAGGTAAATTTATTCATATTCATTAATTTAATAAGTTTAATTCAGCCAAAACTTCCTCGGCTTCATCATGGAACTTTGTGTCTAGATGAGACAAAGGCAATCTTATGCCGTCAGTTATTCTTCCAATTCGATTGAGCATCCATTTTATTGGAATTGGGTTAGATTCTATAAACAGAATTTGATTAAGTCTGACTAGCGTTGCATCTAACTCTCTGGCTGCCTTGGCTTCTCCTCTCAGAGCATAATCACATATATTTGATATTGTTTTAGGAACAATATTGGAAGTTACTGAAATTGTTCCCGTTCCACCATTTATCATAAATTCAGTGGCAGTTGGATCGTCTCCTGAATACAAAGCAAAGTTATCTTTTTGTTCTGAATCTAAATTGGTCATAAAATCTTCTAAGCGTCCAAGATCTCCAGTAGCATCTTTCAGACCAACGATATTTTGATGATCCACTAACCTCAGAACAGTTTCATTCAAGAGATCACATCCCGTTCTTGAAGGCACATTATAAAGAATTTGCGGAAGATCAACTTCATCTGCAATTAACTGATAATGCAGATATAAGCCTTCTTGTGTTGGCTTATTGTAATAGGGTGTTACTAATAGTGCAGCATCAGCACCTGCAGATTTAGCTGAAGTTGTTAGATATATAGCTTCTTTTGTAGAATTAGCTCCCGTGCCAGCTATAACTTTTATTCTGCCATTCGAAATATCTACACTTCTTTCTATAAGTTTTACATGTTCCGAAACATCTATGGTAGCTGACTCTCCAGTTGTTCCAACCACCACTAGTCCTGACGTGCTAGCGCTAATGTGCCATTCAATTAGATCTTGTAATCCTTCCCAATTTATCTCCCCATCCGATTCCATTGGAGTAACCAGAGCTGTAATAGAGCCTTTTAGATTAAACATTAATATTTTTTTTACTCAATGTTAGAATCTCAATATTATAGAATGTTTCTAACGGAGGAGATATGCCAACACCTAAAATAAATAATAAAGCCCCAATTTTTAAGGGCGAATGCACCGGAAATAAGAACGTAAGTCTTTCTGATTTTAAAGGTAAGAATGTAGTGTTGTATTTTTATCCGAAAGATAGTACTCCAGGCTGCACTACAGAGGGTCAAGACTTCAGAGATTTAAAAGCCCAATTTACCAGAGCAAATACTGTAATTTTTGGTTTATCTAGGGAATCAATAAAGTCTCATGAAAAATTCAAAAAGAATGAGAAATTCAATTTCGAACTGATATCTGACCCCGATGAAAAAATATGCAAACAATACGATGTGATAAAAGAAAAGAGCATGTATGGTAAAAAATATATGGGAATAGAGAGAAGTACATTTTTGATTGACTCAAAAGGGACATTAGTCAATGAATGGAGAAAAGTTAAGGTTACTGGTCATGCCAAAGAAGTTCTTGAGGCAGCAAAACTTCTTAAGGGCTAATCAATTGGTTCTGGCCACGAATTAATAATCGCTTTGATGAATGTTGCCAGAGGAATGGCAAAAAATAACCCCCAAAAACCCCAAATTCCTCCGAAGAATAGAATAGCTACAATTATAACTGCCGGATGAAGATTATTTCTAGTCGAAAAAAGTATAGGAACAAGAACATTACCATCTAAAATTTGTATTAATAGATAGAATCCCAGTAGCCAGTAGAAATTCTCAGATACACCCCACTCATATAGGCCTATCAAAACAACTGGGACGGTCACTAAAATTGCACCAAATATTGGGATAATTACTGAAAGACCAACAAGTATTGCAATTAACACAGCATAAGGAAGTCCAAGTGCGGCAAATAAGATATATGAGGCACTAGCAACAATAATCATTTCCAAAAATTTTCCAGTAACATAATTAAAGAGTTGATCATTCATTTCTGAAAAAACGGATTGCATAAATCCATTTTCTTTGGGTAGTAAAAATGAGGCAATTGGTAGTAATTCATTCTTATCCTTCAGGAAAAAGAAGACCATCAAAGGAATCATTATTGCGTAAAGGATTGCATTAAACATTAAAGAAATTGTCCCTGCTAATTGACCCAAAGCTGAGCTTAATAAACTATTTATCTGATTGCTCAAATTAGCGAAAATCAAATCGATATCTTCCTTTGAAAAATAATTATTCATCTCAACTAGAGTTTGTTGAAAAGAGCTCACAATTATCGGAAGATTTTGCAATAAATTATTAATTTCTGTACCTATTGAAGGAAGAGCTAAAAATAAACTCATATAACAGCCAAAAAAGACTAATAGGGTTATGGTCAAAGATAGTTGTTGAGAAATATCCATCTTTAACAAAGCATTCATCAACCCATTTAAAAGAAACGCTATAACTACACTGATAATTACTGGTAATAAGATATCACCAAAGAAAATTATAAAAAGGAAAGAAAATATTAGCAGGATGGCAAAATATATAGATTCCTCATTGGAGAAAAACCTTTTTATAAATTTATCTAATAAACTCTGCATTATAATTATGGAACTAATAATATTTTAGGTAATCTATTTCTTTAATTTAATATAATTAGCGTTATAAAAATTTTATGCAAAGCATTATAGCGAAATTCATAATCTATTTGTTGATCTTGGTATCAAGCAACTTATTTTCCTCCGGGGAGGACCTCCCTGTTATAGGAGATAGCTCTTCTTCGGTTATATCTATTGCTTCTGAATATAATTTAGGAAGGCTATATATGGCCCAACTCCGAAGAACTTTACCAGAATATATCGATCCGGTTTCTCAGGATTATTCTGAACATTTAGTTTATAGATTATCTGAATTTAGTGAATTAACTGACAGAAGATTGGAGATTGCACTAATAGATGAAAAGTCAGTTAATGCTTTTGCTGCCCCTGGTGGTATTATCGGCATCAATGCTGGTCTTATTTTTCATGCGGAGACTGAAGGTCAATTTGCATCTGTTCTATCTCATGAATTAGCTCATTTAAGTCAAAGACACTTCGCAAGAAGAATGCAGAGGCAAAAAGATAGGAGCTTAGCCAATTCCCTCATGATACTAGGAAGTATAGCCCTTGCTGGGGCAACCAGTAATCCAAATGCTCTTCTAGTAGGTCAACAAGCAATTACTCAGCAGAACCTCTCCTTTAGTCGAGGCGATGAGCAAGAAGCTGACAGAATTGGATTTAAAAATATGGTATCGGCAGGTTTCGATCCAAAAAGTACTTCTTATATGTTTGAAAAATTACAATCTTTAAGTAGGCTTTCAGGTTCGAACGAACTTGAGTTTTTAAGGTCTCACCCTCTTACTAAAAATAGAATCGCGGATGCTCAATCCAGGGCACAAGGTTTTGAAAACAAAAACTACAGAAATTCACTTGATTATGATCTTGTGAGGAATAGGACAATCGTACATTTTTCTGAAATACCTCGACAAGCTGTAACAATATTTCAAAAAGAGCTTACAGATTCATCTGATGAAAGAGAAAAATTAGAAGCGCACTATGGACTTGCACTTGCGTATTCTAGGGACAACAAACACTCTCAAGCATTAAATAGCATGAGACAAGCATTAGAAATGGATAATGAAAATCTCATGCTTCAAATAGGTCTCTTAGAACTTCATATTGAAGCAGAAAATTATTTTGAGGCAGAAGCGTTAGCATCATCTCTGTTAAGCACTAATCCTTACAATTATCCTATCTCAATGTTTTACAACAGAGTGTTGATGAATAAAGGTGACTATAAATTGGGAGAAAAGATTCTGAAGGATCTCACATTGAAAAGACCTAAAGATCCTCAAGTTTGGTATTGGTTAGCAGAGGTGCAAGGGCTAGATAAAAATTTAATAGGATTGCACCTATCCAGAGCAGAATATTTTTTCTTAACAGGATCTTACGAGACATCAATAAAACATCTTAGGATGGCACTTGATTTAACTGGCAATAATTTTCAACTTACAGAGGCTATCCATAATAAGATTGAAAGATCCCATAAATCTATTGAAGCCCTCAAGTCCTTCTCTTAACCCGGAGGCCAGGAAAAATCTCTTTCAGCTATAAGATGTATATGGAGGTGAAAAACAGTTTGTTGCGCTCCTGCACCATTATTCACAACAAGTCTAAAAGCATCTTGTATTCCTAATTGTCTTGCCACTTCTCCGGCTACAAGAAACAAATGACCAAGAAGTTCCTGATCTTCTTTTTGTGCATCAGATATTTTTTCTATTTGTTTTTTTGGAATTATTAATAGATGAGTGGGCGCAACAGGGTTAATGTCTCTAAAAACTAAAGATTTATCATCTTCATAAATTATATCTGCTGGTAATTGTTTATCGATGATCTTTTGAAAAATTGTATCGCTCACTCTCATAACTCCTTTGCTTCATCATATGAAATGACTTTTCCTTGCTCTGATTCGGAACCTTCCTTCAAAATAACTTCATAGCCCTGAACATTTGAAATTTCTTTTATCCCATCAATGTGCATAGATTTTGCCTGAAATTCTTCTAAGGAATGTGCCTTAGTTTTGGCTTCTTTAGCATTCTCTGCAGCTATAAAATAATTCACGTGGGTCTCGTAGAGCCCCTCCCCAATAGATCTGTCATAAAATCCAACATGCACCATAAATAATTTCATACTATTTTTTATTTTAAAGTAATTCCAAAGAATCCTAATATAAAGAAATATACCCAATACACAAAGGCTGTAAGCAAAATTGATATAGATAGACTTGAATAGAAAGATATATCCCATCCTATTAAGCTGTATAAAGCGATAAAGAATGTCAAAGAGGGAGGTATCATTAAAAGTATATTTCTAGATAAATCTCTTATGGAGTTAGGGTCTTGTGTATCAAAGTATAGCCACATAAAAGCTAACAAAGATGTTAAAGGAATAGAAGCTACAATACCCGCAATTAGTGTAGACCTCTTGGCTATTTCAGAAATGATTACTATCACTATGGCGGTAAAAATGATCTTAATTATTGTGTACATAAAGGTATTTAATAATTAAACAACAATAGTTAATATAAAAGAAGATATATGAAATCTAAAGAATCACATCTAGATATTTCTTTAACTCAACTTCAAGAGGCAGTTGAAGATCTTGATCCAAAAAAGAACTTACAAAATATCGCCGCCGCTGCAGCAGAAATTTTAGCTGAATCTGATTTTTCTACCAAATGGGATGATGTTATTACAATGTTAGATAGTGAAAATATATCGGAGAGATTAAGGCTTGCAGCCCATATAATTTTTAGGGCAAAACTCGTACTTGATGAAGTGGATAGAAATCCAATATCAAAAACTATTGTATACAATACTATGTTGATGATGGATGCACTTGAAGTCTCAAATTTAAAGGGCTATATGACTGATAAATCCTCTCCCAAATACAAAGAGCTAGATAATAGTAGTCTTTCAATGGAATCAGCTCTAAAAAAAGAAAGGGTTGTGAATGTCATAAAGGAATTACAAACAGATAATCCAGGAAAAGGAATAACTTGGCTACGCAAGGAAGCATCAAAACTTTTAACCTCTGAGGGTTACAGAGGATATAGTTATAGGCAAATAATGCGGGATACTAGAGGACTAAAAGTTAACTAACTTTTGTTAGGTACATTCCTAACCATGTCGCCCCTAAGCAAGAAGATACAGATAATATTACATATAAAAGGGCCATCAAAAAATTACCTTGATACAACAACTCTAATGACTCCTTTGAAAAAGCAGAAAAGGTTGTAAAAGCGCCCAAAAACCCGACAAAAAGGAATGGTGTTAAGTATCTTTCTAGATTTGAATCCATTAAATGGTAAAACAAACCCAATAAGAAACAACCTGAAATGTTTACAATTAAAATTCCCAAGGGTATTTCAAAATTCTCTGACTTTTGAAATAGGCTAGATAAATAAAATCTACACAGAGCTCCTATCGAACCTCCTAGACAAATTAAAAAGATATTCATCTAAGATTGGTGGGCCGTCTGCGACTCGAACGCAGGACCAATTCGTTAAAAGCGAACTGCTCTACCGACTGAGCTAACGGCCCGAAAAATGCGTATTTTAAAGGTTTACTCAACTAAATTCGACTCTTCTTTTAAAATTTCTTGTGATTTTTTTGCTAGTTGAGATGCTCCTGAATCAGGAAAATCTTCTTTGACCTTATCATAATATTCTAGTGATCTCTCAATATCACCTTCTATTCTAAAAATTTCGCCTAATTTAAATAAAGAATCTGGTGTTCTAGAATGTTGATAAAAATTATCTACTACATTTTTAAAGCTTAGTTTGGCATCTTCGAACATCTCTTGAGCCAAAAATAATTCACCTGACCAGAAATATGCATCAGCCGTAAAAGATCCATCAGGAAAAGTAATTATAATTTGAGAGAAAATTTCTAACGCCTCAGCAAATCTTGATTCTTCAAATAAAATTAATGCTGACTTAAATAACTCTTTTTCTTCAGTATCTAAATACTGGCCCTCCTCATCCACTGAGCTTAGCTTTTCAGAGTAGATTTTTGATATTTCCAATATTCTTGCATCTAAGTCTAAGTATCTCTGCTGTTGCAGTTCAAGAGATCTATCAACCAGAATGGAATTTTCCTCTAGTATATTTCTTAAATCTCTAATTTCCTCTTCAAGGACTTCTATCTTTTTATAGAGAAGTTCTAAACTTTCATTTTTTTCAGAAAAAATCGTAAAAGAAGATAGAAGTAAAAAACTAAGAAAAATAATTTTCAAATTAATCAGAATGTTTTAACTAGTGCCCTTCTATTCTTTGACCAAGAGCTCTCATTAGAGCCTGAGACGGCTGGTTTTTCCTCACCATAACTTACAGTAGAAATTTTTTCTGAAGAAACTCCATTGATAATTAATAATTCAGCGACTGTTTTAGCTCTTTGTTCTCCAAGGGCTAAATTATATTCACGTGTCCCTCTCTCATCACAATGTCCTTCAACTCTTACACTTAAATTATTGTCTTTTATAACATTAGCAAGTGATCTAATTTTCGCCCTACCCTCAGAATTTATGTCTGATCTATCATATGCAAAGTAAAGAATATTGTTAGATGTAAGACCGCTATCGGAGTAAGCACCTGATGCAGATGCAGATATAGCTGTTGAATCGCTTGTCCTATCCATTGAGACAGAACTGCATGAAGCTACAGTAATTACGAGAAAAGTTATTAAAGATTTTTGTATGATGTTCATTTAAGCCTCCTGTTTCTATTATACTTCTATTTTGATTCTAATCTATTAAAGGAGACCAGGATGGTTCTCTCGCCTCTCCCTTCAATGAAGGCATAATAAATTTTGTCTTACCATCTAAAGTTATACCGGCCAAAATATCTTTATCCCCATCCTTAGTTGCATAAATAACCACATTTCCATTAGGTGAAACTGTTGGAGATTCATCTAATGAAGTATCAGTTAATATATTTATATTTCCAGATCTCAAGTTTTGCTTGGCTATATGGAAGACACCATTTCTTCTATGAACAAAGACAATATCCTTTCCGTTGGGTAGATACCTACCCCTTGCATTATAAGTTCCATCGAAGGTAATTCTTTTTATTTTGTTCGTTTTTACATTTGCTTCATATATCTGCGGTGAACCAGATCTATTAGAGGTAAATAAAATTTTTCTAGAATCAGGTGACCAATCTGGTTCAGTATCAATACCAAAATGATTTGTAACTTGGATCCAAGTGGAAAGTTTAAGATCGTAGATAAAAATATCTGGATTACCTGTCCTAGATAGGACAGCAGACAATTTATCACCATTCGGTGACCAATTTGGCGAGCTATTAATACCTCTTTCAAGTTTAAGACCAAACCTTTGAGCATTAGAAAGTTGCTGTATGAAGATACGCGAAGTTCCTTCTTCAAAAGATACATATGCAATTTTCTTCTTGTCAGGAGACCAACTTGGAGACATCAAAGGCTGAGGAGAAGAAAAAAGAGATAAGCTCTGAAATCCATCTAGATCTGAAATCATTAAGTTATAGTTAGGATCACTGACAGATGGCTTATCTATATAGGCTATTTGAGTTGAAAAAATACCTGGAATACCATTTATTTTTGAATAAATGTTATCACTGATTTTATGACTGATTCTTCTCAAAGACTTTTTGGAACCAAATACAACTCCTCTATGTATCAATCTTTCTTTCACAATATCAAAAATGATAAATGAAACTTTTATTTCATTCTCCACCTCCGAAAGACCTATGTCTCCTATCACCAAGAAATCTGTTCCTAATATTCTCCAGTCTTTAAAAAAAACTTCTTCTTTAGAACTAGGTAGACTCAACATATTCTTAGGAGGCAATACCTCGAATTCTCCGAATGATTCTAGATCAGACTTTATTACTTCATGAACAAATAAATCTTGAGGGCTATCCAAATTCCATTGCATAGGAACTACTGCTACATTAATTGGGTCCTCCAGTCCACCTTTGATCTCTATTCTGAGCTGTCCGGAAAGTGTTGAAAGAAAAAATAATGATGCAGTTATTAAAATAATATTTTTATAAAACATTGCGTCATTCAAATTAATTTGGACTAAATATTAAAATAAATTCTCTAAAGTGCTGATCAAATAGACTCATTTGCATGTTTAATCCTTCAAAAGATCTAACCTTTAAAACTGCGGACAAAGCTGAATCATCAAAAATTATATTGCCACTCCCTTTAATTATTCTTGAAGATATAATTTCACCTGTAGGCACAAGATTAATTTGGATTTCAGTCTTTAAATTTGAATTTAGATTTTTAGGTCTTTTCCAGTTTGCCATAACTTGTTTTTTGATAACATAAGAGTATTTCTCAACATCGGATTGAGATAATTCCACTCTTTCATGAGTATCGGAAGTTTTTATATTCTCCAGAGCTTCAATTGCTTCTATGACTGAAGTGCTGCTATTGATTTCTATCTTTTCAGCCTCAATTTCCAAAATAGACTTATTTTGAAGATCTTGTTTAATTTTAATAAGGTTTTTTTGGGTCTTATTATTTTCAGCAAAGACAATATAAGCAGTAATGGGTTTTTTAGCTTCTATATTAAATTTATCAAAGTCTATAGTGAAAAAATTTGAAAAGGATAAAACTAAACCAAAATGAATAAATACTGATAAAAAGAGTGGAGCAAAATAGTTCACTGAGATGATATTGGTTGTGAGATTAATCCTATGTCACTAGCTCCGGCTATTTGTAACTCAGCCATAACAGTCATGACTCTTTCATACTTCACTTCACCATCTCCTCTTATGACGACTTGTAAGCCAGGACTAGCCTCAAAAATCTTCGAGACTAAATTGTTCATCTCCTCGATACTTAAAGATCTGTCTTTAGTAGATTCAGTTTCTAAAAATATAGCGCCATCTTTTTTAATGGAAATGATGAGAGGTTCATTATTCTTGACAGGTAGAGCTTCAGAGGACGCTTCGGGAAGATTTATCTGAATTCCTTGAACCATCAAAGGAGCAGTTATCATAAAAATAACCAACAAAACCAGCATTACATCTATGTAAGGAACAACATTAATATCAGAGATCAGATTTCTTCGTTTCATTTTTTATCAGACTGTATATCGCGATGAAGAACCGAAGAAAATTCCTCTTTGAAACCTTCAAAACTTGAAATGAGACGATCTGAATCAGATATATACTTGTTGTAAGCGATTAAAGCAGGTATCGCTGCAAAAAGTCCTATTGCCGTTGCTATAAGAGCTTCAGAGATACCGGGAGCTACAGCAGATAATGTTGCTTGAGATGAACCGGCAAGCCCTCTGAATGAGTTCATTATCCCCCAAACTGTTCCAAACAAACCTATGTAAGGACTCACAGAAGCAACAGTGGCTAAAAAAGGTAAATGTTTTTCAAGTAATGATTGCTCTTTTGTTAACGCAGCTTGCATATTTCTCTGCACACTTGACATGATAGTATCTGAATCAATTCTTTCTGCTATGAGACGTTTGTAGTCAAGATACCCTACTTGAAAAATATATTCAGCGCCAATTGGTTCATGTTCACCTTCTTGACTTGTTAAAAGTAAAGCTTCAAGTCCTGAATCTGACCAAAATCTAGTTTCAAAATCGAAGAATTCCTGGTTTACTTTTTTTATGTAAATCCAACGCTCGAAAATTATCATCCAAGAGACAATAGATGCAAAAATTAGAATGACTATGACGGATTTAACTACAATACTTGCATTTAAAAATAATTCTAAAATTGAGAGATCCATAAAATTATAAAAGTAGTTTTTTCATTCCGTTATATAAATATTCTGGAAGTGCTGAAGGAGTAAAAGTTTTCGAATCTAAGCTACCACATTTAATATTCGCTTCGGTAATCAAGGAATCATTGACATATGCTGTTTGTTTAAAATCGAAACTTACTTTTCCAAGCTTTGATAATTCAGTTCTCACTTTAACAGTGTCATCTAACTTTGCTGGCTTCATAAGTTTTAGCTCGAGACTCCTGACAATAAATATAATACCTTCCTGCATAAGCTTCATTTGTTCATAACCAACTTCTCTTAAATACTCAGTTCTGGCTCTTTCAAAAAATTTCAGATAGTTAGCATAATACACAACGCCTTGTGCATCAGTATCCTCGTAATAAATTCTTAAATGATAATCCTTCATTGGTCTATTTGTTCATGATCGGCTATATCATTGGCATAAAGTTCTTTTAGAAGAAAGATAAAGTCATCCCATAATAAGTCTGCTGTAAAAGGAGAATCTAAATGGAGTGAAGGGTTTATGGCTCCTAAAGGCACTCTAACTTTAATTGGCCTTCTATCGAATTTGTATACTAAAGCAGGGATTCCTTTATTTTTTGTAGCCTCTAAGACTTGCTTCCACCAGGCATCTAATGGTTCAGCTCCAGATCCGTATCTCTTACATTCGAGATACCACCTTCCCAACATTAAATCGGGTAAATGCTTCTCTCTGGTTTGCTCGAGTATTCTTCTGATATTGTTTGTTAAATTCAAATCATTTGTCAACAAATTAGCCACTTCTCTTTCGAAAGAAGCTCCTTTATTTCTAGAATTTGTCATATTAATCCAATTGATCCAGCATGCCTTCAGCAAACTCTATATTGGAGGTAACATTTTGAGTATCATCCAGGTCTTCAAGCATTTCAAGCAGCTTAAAAACCTTTAATGAGGTATCTAAATCAGCTTTAACAGTTGTCTCCGGTATTAAGGCTACATCAGAATCAATAAGATCAATTTCCTTCTCCAACAGAGCTTTTTTTATATTCTCAAAATCTTCTGGTGAAGAGCTCACTGTTATACTATCGTCATCATTTACTTCAATATCTTCAGCTCCAGCTTCAATTGAAATCTCCATTACCTGGTCTGCGTCTTGATCAGAAGTAATATTTATTAAACCTTTTTTTTCAAACAGGTAAGATACGGACCCATTAGTTCCGAGATTGCCACCTGATTTTGTAAATGCATGTCTTACTTCAGCAACTGTGCGATTATTATTATCTGTCATAGATTCTACAATTATCGCTATTCCACCTGGTCCATATCCTTCAAAACTTACTTCCTCTAAATTTTCACCTTCTAAGCCACCAGCTCCTCTTTGAATAGCTCTTTCAATAGTGTCTTTAGTCATATTTGCAGCTAAGGCCTTATCAACTGCAGTGCGCAATCTTGGATTATCATCTGTTACGCCGCCACCAAGCTTTGCAGCAACTGTAAGCTCTCTAATTAATACAGAAAAAATCTTTCCTCTCTTAGCATCCTGTCTCCCTTTTCGATGCTTAATATTTGCCCACTTTGAATGACCAGCCACTTAATCCTCCTTTTCTAATCCGTGGAACCTAATATGTAATTCTTCAAGTTGTTCCTGCGCAGCTTGTCCTGGCGCCTCAGTAAGTAAACAAGATGCTGTTTGAGTTTTAGGGAAGGCGATTACATCTCTTATAGAATCTGAGCCGGTCATTAACATAATCATTCTATCAAAACCTATTGCCAATCCTGCATGCGGCGGACAACCATGCTGTAATGCTGCAATTAAGAAACCAAATTTCTCTTCTGCCTCTTTCTCGTTAATATTGAGAAGCTTCAAAACAGTCTCTTGCATCAATCTATCATGTATTCTTACAGAGCCTCCTCCGAGCTCAGTACCATTTAAAACAATGTCATATGCCTCTGTTAGTGCCCCAAGCGGGTCTTCTTTTAGTTCATCTGTAGTGCAATTCGGAGCAGTAAATGGATGATGTAATGGTGTTAAATCTCCACTTGTATTTTTCTCAAACATTGGAAAATCTACTACCCAACATGGTGCCCATTCACAAGTAAGTAAATCTAGGTCTTTTGCGACGAGATCCCGTAAGGCTGCTAATGAATCATTAACGATACTTCTTTTTCCTGCTCCAAAGAAAATAATATCTCCTTCCTGAACTTCTAAAGTTGATAATAAAGATTCTATGATGGAGTCCTCTATAAATTTTATAATTGGCGATTGAAGTCCCTCTTTTCCTTTCGAGAGATCTTCTACCCTTATGTAAGCTAGTCCTTTTGCACCATAGTTTCCTACAAACTCTGTATAGTCATCAATTTGTTTCCTGGTTAATAACTTCCCATTAGGTACTTTAATCGCTGCAATTCTTGAATCTTTGTCATTTGCTGGTTCATTAAAAACCTTAAAATCACATTCTTTAAACAATTCTTTTACTTCAATTAACTCAAGAGGGTTTCTTAGGTCTGGTTTATCAATACCATATTTCTCAATAGCTTCATGGTATGTAATTTCTACAAACTCTCCCAAATCAACTGACATAGATTCTTTAAATACTTGTTTAATCATTTTGGTAACTAAGCACATAACCTCTTTAGAATCTACGAAGGACATCTCTATGTCTAATTGTGTAAACTCTGGCTGTCTATCAGCCCTTAAATCCTCATCTCTGAAACATTTAGCAAATTGAAAATACTTTTCAAAACCGGAAGCCATTAGTGTTTGCTTAAATAATTGTGGAGACTGGGGTAAAGCAAAGAATTGACCTGGAAATGTTCTACTGGGAACTAAATAATCTCGTGCACCTTCCGGCGTTGCTTTTGTCAAAAGAGGTGTTTCGATTTCAATAAAATCTTCATTATCGAGGTAGGTTCTAAGCGAGGTTGATACTTTCGATCTTAGTCTGAGATTATCTTGCATTTCAGTCCGTCTCAAATCCAAGAATCGAAATTTCAAGCGAGTTTCTTCCCCAACAGATGAATATTCATCTAATTGAAAAGGTATTGGTAAAGATGGGTTTAGGATGTCAAGATCAGAAGCAATAATCTCAACCTCTCCCGTTACTAAATTATCATTAGCTGTGCCTACTGGCCTCTCACTCACAACCCCTTTTGCAAATATTACAAATTCATTTCTACAGGTCTCTGCCAAAGAAAATATATCTTTAGATTCTGGGTTATAAATAACTTGAACCAATCCATCATCGTCTCTTACATCAAAAAAGATTACACCACCATGGTCCCGTCTCCTATGAATCCAACCCGAAATAGTAATCTCTTGACCTATTAAGTCTGAAGTTACTTGGTTACATTTATGCGTTCTTTTCATTTCTTTTCAGATGATACTTTTTTTGTCGATGAATCTTTTTTTTCTTTAGGCTTTGGAGAAGACTGACTTTCATTATCGCTTTTGGCAATATTTTTCTTATTTCCTGTTTTAAAGTCTGTTTCATACCATCCTGATCCTTTAAGTCTAAATGATGGAGCTGTAGGCACCTGAATAAGATCAGGATTATCCTTCTTATATTCGTCTAACTCTGAAATTCGCATTTGCTTCTCAAAAATCTCATCAGTTCTTTTATTCTTAAAAATATATGTCGGCATAAACGATTACTAAATAAATAAAGCTGAATTAAAACCTATGCGGTGATTATAGCAATTTTAATTATATAGATTCTCGAAAACTAGCTATATGTTAGTATTAGCAAGCATACTTTATGAAAGCTTCACACTTAATATTAGGCACTCAAAGAGAAAATCCTGCTGATGCAGAGATAATTAGCCATCAACTAATGATAAGGGCTGGTCTGATTAGACAAGTTTCATCTGGAATATATAACTGGCTTCCAATTGGAAAGAAAGTACTTCAAAAAATAGAAAATATCATCAGAAAAGGTATGAATGATGCAGGGGCTCAAGAAATCTTGATGCCTATGGTTCAACCAGCTTCGCTATGGGAAGAATCAGGAAGAATCGATCAGTACGGACAAGAGCTTTTAGTATTTTTTGACCGACACGAGAATAAGTTCTGCCTCGGGCCAACCCACGAAGAAATAATCACTGATTTATGTAAAAATCTCATAACAAGTTATAAGCAACTTCCTTTAAATTTGTATCAAATTCAAACCAAATTTCGGGATGAAATAAGACCTAGATTCGGAGTGATGAGATCCAGAGAATTCATTATGAAAGATGCTTATTCTTTTGATCTTGATAAAGAAGGTATGGATAAAAGTTACTCTATTATGAAGGAAGCATACATACAAATATTCGATGCCATAGGATTAGATTACAGAATTGTCAAAGCTGATAGTGGCGCTATAGGTGGTTCTGATTCTGAAGAATTTCATGTTCTTGCAGATTCAGGGGAGGACCTTCTAGCTTTCAGCGACAAAAGTGATTACGCAATTAATGCAGAGCTGTTAGCAGAACTTCAAGAGGGCCAAGACCCCGCTTCACTTGAGGGTATGCCCAGTCCAGATGGTAAAGGATTGCTAAAGTTAAAAAGAGGAATTGAAGTTGGACATATCTTTAAACTAGGAAGAAAATATTCTGAAGTTCTTAATTTGAGGATACAAGGTGAGGATAAAGATATATATCCTGAAATGGGATGTTACGGAATCGGCGCTTCGAGAATAGTGGCAGCTGCGATTGAACAAAACTTTGATGATAAAGGAATTATATGGCCAAAATCTCTAGCACCTTTTGAAGTAGCTATAGTTGAAGTTAATCAAAAGAGTAAAGATGAAATTAAGAAAAAATGTTTAGAAATTTATCAATTACTTAAAGATAATAATATTGATGTACTTTGGGATGATAGAGATAAAAGGCCTGGAGTTAAGTTTGCTGACATAGAAGTTACAGGAATTCCTTTCATTATAATTATTGGTGAAAGAACTATAGAAACAGGTGAAATTGAATTAAAAGAAAGAAAAGATGAGAAACCTAAATTAGTTTCTCATCAAGATCTTGTTTCAATTATTAAAAGCTAACTGATTCTCTCAATTATCATAGCATTGGCAGTGCCTCCGCCTTCACAGATTGCTTGTAAACCAAACCTAGCTTCTCTTCTTTCCAGTTCATGCAATAAGGTAGTCATAAGTTTTGCTCCTGTTCCTCCCAATGGATGACCTAGTGCCATTGCTCCACCGTTGACATTTAATTTATCTAAATCAGCGTTTAATTCTTTTGCCCACGCCAATGGAACTGGAGCAAACGCCTCATTCACTTCATACAAATCTATATCTTCGATAGACATAGAAGCTTTTTCTAATACATTTTTTGAAGCAGGTATCGGTCCAGTCAACATAATTACAGGATCATCGCCTGCTAAAGCAAGAGCTACTACCTTTGCTCTTGGTTTAAGTCCAAGCTTCTTAAGACCAGCATCATTTACAAGCATAACTGCAGCTGCTCCATCACAAATTTGGCTTGATGTTCCGGCAGTTAAAACTCCTTCATCAGTTAAAGTATTCAAGCCAGATAGACTTTCTTCACTTGCATCAAATCTAATGCCTTCGTCTACAGTGACCATCTCCTTCTCACCATTAGGAAGATCTCCCTCTACAGGAACTATTTCTCTATCAAAAAAACCACCTTCTGTTGCATTTATTGCTTTTTGATGACTCGCCAAAGCAAAACTATCCAATTCTTCTCTTGGCATTTTCCATCTTTCAGCCATCATTTCAGCTCCAGTGAATTGACTAAATTGCACGCCTGGATATCTCTCACTAGTGCCCTTGCCTCCAAAAGGTTGACCGTGTCCTGCATTAAAGCTATCTATGATTGCTGCTCCGATGGGCACTTGACTCATTACCTCTACACCACCAGCTATAACTATATCCTGCGTTTCAGACATGACTGCCTGTGCAGCAAAGTGAATTGCTTGTTGAGAAGAGCCACATTGCCTATCAACTGTTGTACCTGGAACTGATTCAGGTAAAGAAGAAGCTAGTACAGCTGTTCTTGCTATATTTCCAGATTGCGCACCTGACTGACTGACACATCCAAAAATTACATCATCAATCATTTCGGGCTCCACTCCAGTTCTTTCTACTATTTCATCAAGAACGAGTGCTCCTAGATCAGCAGGATGCCACTGACTTAGCTTTCCATTTTTCCTACCGCCTGGTGTTCTTACTGCACCGACTATATATGCATTCCCCATAATATCTCCTTAATTTTCATAAAAGTGGCGACTCAATTAGTCGCCACAATTGAATCCTATAACAAAATAGGTATTTTGAGAAAGAGAAATTAATCCTCCTTATTGATGGAATCCATTACTCTTTTTTCTATCGTCTTCAGTAATTTTGGATTTTGTTCAAGAAACTCGATGGAGTTAGCCTTGCCTTGTCCTATTTTCTCACCTTCGTAACTATACCAAGCGCCTGCCTTTTCGATGATATCGAGATCAGCTCCTTTATCGATTAGCTCTCCCAATCTATTTATCCCTTTATTGTAAAGTATCTGAAATTCTGCCTGCTTAAAAGGTGGTGATACTTTATTTTTAACGACCTTCACTCGGGTTTCATTTCCTACAGCCTCATCACCATCTTTAACAGTGCCGATTCTTCTTATGTCCATTCTCACAGAAGAATAAAACTTGAGAGCATTTCCTCCTGCAGTCGTTTCCGGACTTCCAAACATGACTCCTATTTTGTGTCTTATTTGATTGATAAATATGACCAAGGTATCCGACTTCTGAACATTTCCAGTGATCTTTCTAAGAGCTTGTGACATTAATCTTGCTTGCAGACCAACATGGTGGTCTCCCATCTCTCCTTCTATTTCAGCTTTTGGAACTAATGCCGCTACAGAGTCAATTACCAATATATCGACGCCGCCAGATGAAACCATAATATCTGCGACTTCTAAAGCTTGCTCGCCGGTATCAGGTTGCGAAACTAACAATTCATCAACGTTTACTCCCAGTTTTTCAGCATAAATGGGGTCTAATGCGTGCTCAGCATCTATAAATGCAGCAGTACCACCTAATTTTTGGCATTGAGCTATCACTTCAAGAGTAAGTGTTGTTTTACCAGAAGACTCAGGGCCATAAATCTCAACGATTCTTCCTCTGGGAAGTCCACCTATGCCCAATGCAATATCGAGTCCTAATGATCCAGTAGGAATGGCAGGAATTTTTTCATGTCTCTTTTCTCCCATGCGCATGACGGTACCTGAGCCAAACTGTCTTTCAATTTGGCCTAAAGCGCTATCTAGTTGCTTGGATTTATCTACTTCTTTTATGTCAGTCACCTTTTTATGAGCCATAATATTTCTCCGTTTAAAATATTATGACATTATACAAAATACTGTATAAATGAACAGTATTATTTAAATTTTACTTTAATAAGTCTATAGCCCCCTCTAAAGCTTTTAAAACTGTTCTATATCTTACTTCGTTTCTATTACCATCAAATAGGAATGTTTCTTTAATTTCTTCTCCTTCATTTAGTTTCCAGGCAATACATACAGTGCCTACAGGCCTTTCAGGAGAACCTCCACCTGGTCCTGCTATACCGCTTATTGCAATACCAAGATTTGCTCTGCTTTCACTAAGAGCTCCAGTAACCATTTCTCCGACTACTTCTTCACTTACAGCCCCATAAGACTTCAGTGAATCCTTTGAGACACCAAGCATCTTATGCTTAGAGTAATTTGAATACGTAATAAAGCTACACCCAAACCAAGCTGAACTTCCAGCCACAGAAACTATAGATTGAGATAACAAACCACCTGTGCAAGACTCTGCGCAAGTAAAAAACATCTTCTTTTCAAGAAGAAGAGCTCCTAAATTTGAGCTAAGATTTTCTAGGTCAGTTAATTCCAAATTGCTTAATAATATTCTTTGTCATTAGAACAGAAATCATATCTTTGTCTAGATGGTGGTTACTCAAATATTGGTTAGCTGGTAAAATGATGCTTGATGGCTTTTATTGTTGGAGATGCATGTGTCAAATGCAAGTTAACAGACTGTGTAGAAGTTTGTCCTGTAGACTGTTTCTACGAAGGTCCTAATATGTTGGTTATCAATCCAGATGAGTGTATTGACTGCGCATTATGTGAACCTGAATGTCCAATAGATGCTATTTATTCGGAAGATGAAGTTCCAGAAGATCAAATAAAATATATAGAACTGAATGCGGAGCTCTGCATGGAGTGGCCCAATATAGTTGAACAAAAAGATCCTCTTCCTGATTCAGAACAATGGAAAGAAGTGAAAGATAAATTTGATATGATCGAACGCTAATTTTCCTTAATCTTGTTAAATAAAAAGATTAAAAGAAAACCAAGCGAACCTCCAATTGCAACAGATAGAAATTTAAAGTCAGTAGTTGAATTACTGGTTTCATTGACCCAAATAAGTGGTACGCAAAAAATCACTAAACCAAAGAAAATTGAAAGGAGTAAGTGTCTTTCCTTTTCATATAAAAACTTGATAAATCTGACTGTACTTAATAAGCCAATTATTGATCCTGATAGAAAGATAAATATTAGATAGAAATTTAAATCCTTAACAGCCATTAACATAGTTGTATATGTTCCAAGTAAAAGAAGAATAAAACTACCAGATATCCCAGGAATTATTAATGCTGTAACGGCAATGAATCCTGAAAAGAATAAGTACAAAAGGTTTATATCCACCAATTCTCTAGAAGGTAAAAGATATAGGAAACTGCAAATACAAATTGAAAGGGTTAATCCTATTAAAAATCGCGCTGACATTTTGGGTTTCAGTGGTTCTAAAAAGGCAGAACAGAGCAAAATGCTCGACAAAAAGGACTTGAAAATAAAAGGATATTCTTTAATGAAGAACAAAATGAGGGAAGAAAAAATGAAAATTGAGGTGAACATTCCAATAATAAGTAAAGTTATAAAAGTTCCATCAATTTGATCCCAGGCTTCAAATATTCTTCTATTCTTAAGCAAACTAATAAGGTCAAGATCAAAAGAGCTAATAGCATTTATAAGTCTCTCGTATATACCCAGGATAAGAGCTAGAGTGCCTCCAGAAATACCTGGAATAACCTCTGCTAATCCCATGGCAATTCCTTTGCAGAAAACAGAGAATTTACCTTCTTTATTTATGAAACTACTCCTTTAAGCAAAGGAACGAACATAACCTCTTCAAGTTTTTCTTCTAAAAATTCATCTTCTGAAATCCTTTTTACTAAGGTAAGAACTTGTCGTTCATTATTGCCCACTGGTAAAACTAATTTACCGCCAATAGCAAGGCGCTCTTTAAGGTTATGAGGAACTTCTAAAGGAGCTGCTGCTGAAAGAATGGCATCGTATTGTTGCTGACCTAAGTTATTACCATCATCAAATTTGAATATTACATTATTAACCTTTAGATTCTTAAGAATATTCTTAGCTTTAGTTTGAAGAGGCTCGATTCTTTCAATAGTTGTAACCCTTTTTGAAAAGAGAGACAAAAGATATGTTTGATAACCGCAACCTGTTCCAATTTCTAGAGTATTTTCAAGTGGAATTTCTGACAAACGCTCATCTGAAATCAGACATTCTGTCATCCTTGCTACGATGTAGGGCTGAGAGATTGTCTGCTGATAACCAATTGGTAAGGATAAATCTTCATATGCTCTTGTTGCGAGAGCTTCATCTAAAAATAAATGCCGAGGGCTATCTCTCATTGCTTCCAAAATTCTTACATCTGATATACCTTTCTCAGTCAGTCTTTCAATAAGTCTTTGCCTTGTCCTTAAGGAGGTCATGCCCTGACCTTGCAAATTTTCTTTATCTAGGGTCATTTCATTTTCAAAGTAAAGGTTCCATTTGATACTTCGTCAATAGTGAAACTTGGATTAATTGGGGAAATAGAGACTTTACCATCTTGTAATATTGCTATGTCAGAATTCTCTATATTCTGTGGAAATTTATCTCTATGGGTCGTCCAGTATGTTTTATTACCTTTTTTATCTCTCTCAACTCCAGGAGGAGTTCTTGCTCCCCATGTCCCAACTGAAGTAATTACGTACCCAAGATCCTCTGAAAATTCTACATTAGGTGTATTGATATTTAAAACTAGAGATGGATCTATTGTATCTAATTCATAATTTTGAAGAAGATCTAGAATTACATCTGCAGAAGTTTGATAATTAGGTTCCATAAAATTTTCAGAGCCAGGTTGATGAAATGCAGCGGCAGATATAGCTATAGAAGGATAATCTAAGCCTCTAGCTTCTAATGCAGCACCGACTGTTCCAGAATAAAGTAGGTCTTCTCCCATATTTGCACCAAGGTTTATACCACTAATTACAATATCTGGTTTCCATGGAGCTAACTCATTTATTCCAAGATAAACGCAGTCTGCGGGCCTGCCACTGACAGAAAGAAAACCATTTTTTTGTTTGGTAACATGCATAGGTTTATTAGTCGTTATGGAACATCCTGCTCCGCTATTATTTTCTTCCGGAGCTACAACACAAAGTTCTGCAAAATCCTTCAGTGTCTCAAAAAGCACTTCGAGTCCTGGTGCGTCATATCCATCATCATTTGAAAGTAGAATTTTCATTTTTTATTTTTATTGACGATCAATTAACACAACACAGTGACAAGATATTCCTTCCAGTTTTCCTTCAAATCCTAAATGATCAGTTGTTGTAGCTTTACAACTTATATTTTCGATGTCCATGTTAATGAAGGTAGATAAATTTTGTCTAATTTCTTTACTATAAGATATTAATCTAGGGACTTGCCCCACATAAGTGAGGTCAATATTTAAAATCTTATAACCATCTGTATTAAGTTTTTCTAAAACTGTAGATAACATAGATAAGCTAGAAATATTCTTAAGTGACTGATCTTCAGAAGGAAAATAAGTTCCAAGATCACCGTATGCTGCTGCTCCTAATAAAGCATCAATCAAAGCATGTACTAGAATATCTCCATCAGAATGAGCTTCAAGTGAGTAATCGCATTTTATTTCAATGCCTCCCAGAGTCATTCCACCACCTGGAACCAATTTATGGGCATCATATCCATGTCCAATACGCATATATCTATTCCTTAAAACTCCTTATTAAATGCTCTGCTAATTGCAAGTCGCCTGGGTGAGTTATTTTCATATTATTGGAAGGGCTTTTGAATAAAAGTATATTCTCTTT
>CACLEI010000014.1 GCA_902605935.1 uncultured SAR86 cluster bacterium
ATTGGTTTATCAGATCTACACACCAAGATATCTGGTTGTAAGCCATGAGATAACATCTCTTTCACAGACCTTTGTGTAGGTTTTGTCTTAGTTTCCCCTGCAGATTTCAAAAATGGTAAAAGAGTCAAATGCATATATAAAGTTTGATAGGATTGAAGATCTATCTTCATCTGCCTAATGGCTTCCAAAAAAGGTTGAGATTCTATATCACCTACTGTCCCACCTATCTCAACTATTGCCACATCGGAATTCCCTGCACCTTTTATAATTCTTTCTTTTATCTCGTCAGTTATGTGAGGAATAACTTGTACCGTGCCTCCTAAATAATCACCTTTTCTTTCTTTTCTCAGAACTTCTTCATACACTTGTCCCGTTGTGAAGTTATTGGATTTAGACATCTTAGATGTAAGAAACCTTTCATAATGCCCTAAATCAAGATCAGTTTCAGATCCATCTTCAGTAACAAAAACTTCGCCATGCTGAAATGGGCTCATAGTTCCAGGATCAAGGTTTATATACGGATCTAATTTAAGAATAGTGACAGAAAGACCTCTGCTTTCGAGAACTGCTCCAAGAGAGGCAGCAGCAACGCCCTTACCAAGTGAGGAAACTACTCCTCCTGTTACAAATAAAAATCTTGTTTGTTTGTTTCCCATCTAAGACACATTTGAAGCGATAAGTTAAATTGCTTCACAACGATGGGATTACAGATTAACAAAATCCTGTCTGAGGAACAATAGAAATATAATATTAGGCAGACAAATCGAGAGGTTTCTCTAACTCAGCCCAAGATATATCACCATCAGGATCATGACTTTCAAATTCGAGAACCCCTAGTTTATCGTAGAGAGGTCTTACCTTGTCTGTGAGCAGGCCTATCCTTGAGAGGTTAGGTACGACTCTAGAGAATAAAAGCCTCTGAAATTCAGAAGCAAAACCTGCATTATTCGAAAATTCTCTAGCTTCGTCTTCGTCCCAGCCAAATTTTCTAAATACATCTGTAGGAAAGAGTCTCTCCTTGCTTATAACACATGCTTCGTAAGCGAACATAGCTCTATCTTCTTTTTCTTCATCAGAAAGATTTTCGATAAAGTCTTCGAGGTAATTCACACCGAACGTTACATGTCTAGCTTCGTCCCTGATAATCAAATGCAGTATGTCCTTCAATACTGGATCGGGAGTAACTGCCTTGGCAGTATTGAATGCAGCTAAGGCCAAGCCTTCAATAATAATCTGCATACCTATAAGTTTAAGGTCCCATCTCTCATCTGTCAGGATCTTATCTAGCAGGCTTTTTAAACCGGACCCAACAGGATACATAAGCTTAGATCTATTTTGAATATACTTTGTAAAGGCTTCAACATGCCTTGCCTCATCAAATGCCTGTGAGGCTGCGTAAAGTTTTGCTTGATAGGTAGGCGCGCATGATACCAACTGAGAAGCGACTAGAAGTGCCCCCTGTTCTCCATGTAAAAATTGACTAAATTGACTAGCGCCTCTATGTCTTAAGAATTCTCTCTTGTCTTCTTGACTCAATTTTTTGTAAGGTGGATATTCATCCCAAAACATAGGTGGTATTTCATCCGAAACAACCATGGGTCTATCCCAATCTATATCCATAGAAACATTCCAATTGAGCTTCTTCCCTAGTTCATAAAGCTTAGCTATACGATTATCTTGTACCGTATAATCCCAATTATAGGTTCCTGTTAATGGTGTTTTGAATATCTCAGCAATATCTTCAACTTCTTCAGAACTTAAAACTGGTTCTATGTCTTCATAATCTCTAATTTTTCTGGGTGTTTCTTCTGTATATTTAATTTTCATCACAAATAAAAAATTTAGTCTTGGTAGTCTCCTTGAAGATTATACATTAACTTTAAAAAGGTCTTTTAAAATATCCTTTTAGATACTTATGCTGCCATTTTACGAAGGGAAAGGATCGTCATTCTCATCATAATATTGAGGTGGAAATCTATCGCTCCTAGCTAAATTTTGAAAGGTGGCTGTATTTTCAACAAAGGCTACTTGAACCGCCTTTGTAGGGCCATTTCTTTGTTTAGCTATATTTACTTCTGCCTTACCCTTACTCTCTAGATCAGATGGATCGTAGTAAGAGTGTCTATATAGAAATGCAATGACATCAGCATCTTGTTCTATAGCGCCTGAGTCTCTCAGATCAGCTAGAATTGGCCGTTTATTTGGTCTAGTTTCCACTGCTCTATTAAGTTGTGATAAAGCTATAACTGGAACATTCAATTCTTTGGCTAGTGCCTTTAAAGAACGACTAATCTCACTAATCTCCGCGACCCTGTTATCTCCCCTTCCAGGTATCTGCATAAGTTGTAGGTAGTCAATTACAATCATAGCAAGATCATCATTCTCTCTCTTTACCCTTCTTGCTCTAGCTCTTATTTCAGATGGAGATAGTGCTGGAGTATCGTCTAGTAAAATATGTTTCTGACTCAAGACAGTCAGAGCTTTATCTATGCCCTCCCAGTCTTGGTCTTCTAATTGACCTCTCATCAACCTTTGTAGATCGATATTTGAAATGCTTGAAATAAATCTTCTTACAACTTGCTCAGAAGACATTTCCATACTAAATAATAAAACTGTCTGATCAGTTTGGCGGGCAACATTCTCAGCGATATTAAAAGCAAATGCTGTTTTACCCATAGACGGTCGTCCTGCAATAATAATCAAGTCAGATTTTTGAAAGCCAAGTGTTACTTCATCTATTTCGGTAAAGCCGGTACTAGCTCCCACTAATGAATTACCACTTTCGGATGATTCTTGAATATCTGTATAAACTTGCCCGAGGAGCTCTTTAACTTCTTTTGGGCCAACAGATCGATTTAGGTCATCTCTTAAACTTAATATCTTTTCCTCTGCCTCATCAATAATCCTATCACTACCAGACGCATCTGATTCTTTTGCTATTTTTGATATATTATCAGCAGCTATTATTAAACGTCTTAGATTTGATCTCTGCTTGATTATGTCTGCGTAGCTTTGAATATTAGCCACGCTAGGCGTTTCTCTAGCTAAGAGCGTAAGGTAATCCTTGCCGCCTGAGTTTATTAACTTAGGAAGATCTCCATTTCCTTCAATAGCTTCTTGAACTGTTATTACGTCTACAGGTTTACCCTCGTCTTGGAGATTATTGATTGTTCTATAAATTAGCTTATGTTCTTCTTTATGAAAATCATCCTCTTTTACTAAGTCAGAAATAATATCCCAAGTCTCATTCTTAAGCATGATGCCTCCGAGAACAGCTTTTTCTGCTTCGGTTGAATAAGGTAATTCTCTACTTGATAAATTTTCTGATGCCATATTCCTTTTTTAGAAGAGGCTTCAATTCTCCCATTGGAAGAGGTTCAAGACAAGTTACTTTTTAAGTTTCTTGGCTAGCAATTATTTTAACCGTGATTGGTGCTATCACTTCTGGATGTAACTCGACATCAATTGAATACTCACCAACCTCTTTTAGGACTCCCTCAGGCAATCTAACTGCACTTTTTTCAACTTGGTGACCTTTCTCCACTAGAGCATCTGCGATCTCTCTAGTGCCAACTGAACCATATAGAGTGCCTTCTTCAGATACTTCCGCAGTTATTTCAATAACTAACGATTCCATACCTGATGCAAGGTTCGTAGCTAAATCCTTTCTTTGGGCTTCTGCCGAAAGTAGTGCTTCTTTTCTCTTCTCGTACTCTGCCTTATTCTCTTCATCCGCCCTTACAGCTTTTCCATTAGGAATAAGAAAATTTCTACCATAACCTGCTTTTACATTTACAAGATCACCAGGATCTCCTAATTGAGCTACTTTTTCTAATAATATTACTTCCATAGCTTAATTATAGTGAGAATCTGTATAAGGAAGGAGTGCAAGATGTCTTGCTCTTTTAACAGCCTTGTTAAGTTGTCTTTGATACTTCGCAGAAGTTCCGGTCATTCTAGCAGGTATAATCTTGCCAGTTTCGGTTATGTATTCCTTGAGAAGTTTTATATCTTTGAAGTCAATTTCTTCAATGCCAAGGGTAGTAAACTTGCAATACTTAGGTCTATTATCGAAATCACTCTTTCTTTTGAAGTTTTTCTTTTGCTTCTTCGCCATCACGCTTCCTCTTTACTTTCTTCGGTTGATGATTCTCCTAATCTTTTAGACGTTTCTTTTGTCTTTTCAATTTTATTTGACGCTTCTCGTGCCTCTTGGTCAACAGCCTTATTTGCGGCTTCCCTGGCTTCCTGGTGAGAATCTTTCTCATTATCCTCTTTGGTTTGCGCAAGTAGGGCAGAAGGTTCACTGTGAGCCTTCTTAGTGCTTAAGACGATATTTCTTATTATTGAATCATTAAACTTAAACGAATTCTTTATCTCATCAATTGCTTCTTGGTTACATTCCACATTTAAGAGTCCGTAACTTGCTTTGAATTGATCTTGAATAGGATAAGCTAGCTTTCTATTTCCTATATTTTCAGAGCGATGAACATTACCACCAGAGTCTTTTATAAGCTTATCAAGCTTGGAGATTATAGAAGAGGTTTGATCAGACTGATCAGGATGTACCAGGAATACTATTTCGTAATTTCTCATCATTTTCCCCTTGGTTTATAGCTCCCATAACAGTATGTGGAGCAAGGAACTTGCATTCTATTTATAAGTAATATTATTTGCAAGACAAATGAAGGACTTTAATAATTAATTCATCGAAGTCTATGCCCTCGTAAGATGCAGCCTTAGGAAAAAGACTTGTTTCGGTCAATCCAGGAACAGTGTTAACTTCTATTATCTGAAAATTACCTTTCTTATCTTCAATGAAATCAACCCTACCCCATTTACTGCAACCAAGCGAAGAAAACGCATGCCACGCATAATCTTTAATTTCATTCAGTTTATCGACTGAAAGGTCAGCTTTTATATATTCCGTACCTTTATTATTATACTTAGAATCGAAATCATAAAAATCTCCAGACGGCTTGATATGAATTGGATGAAATACCTCGTCTCCAAGTATCGAAACAGTGAGTTCTCTGCCTTCAACAAATGCCTCTACTAAGATTGAGGAATCATACTTAGAAGCATCTAGCATGGCTTTTTCTAAAGTACCTTTATCTGGTCTCACGATAGTTATACCAAAGCTGGAGCCTTCATTTGCAGGCTTAACTACATAAGTCTTATCTAATGCAGTAATATCATTTTCTCCCGAAAGGTGTGGAGTTAATTTCATCTCGGGTTTGCCGACATTTACAATTTCAACAAAATCTGGGGTTGGTAATAACAAATCCCTCCAAATTTTCTTTGATTCAATCTTATTTAAAGAAGTTTTACATGAAAGGGTATCGCTACCTGTGTATTTAATATTCTTTGATTCCAGAATCTCTTGAATGAAGCCATCTTCTCCCCCTCTTCCATGCAAGGCTATAAAAGCAAGGTCGTAATCAGAAGATAAAAGTTTAGCCTCTTCTTCTGAAGTTATATCATACTCCGTGAAACTTATACCATTTCTATTTAGAGCTCCTGCTACTGCTGTTCCAGAATTAATTGATATATTTCTTTCTGCCGACCATCCTCCATACAATAGTAATATTCTTTGTTTTTGAAGAATTCCAATAGGTTCCATTTTATTTAAATTCCTTGAATATACTTTGGCTAATGGAGGATATGTCACCCGCACCCTGGAAAACAAAGATTGTGTCTTTAACTAAATCTTTATCATATTCTTTTGCTACTTCATTGCTATTCAATAACTTTACATTATCAAAACCTGATCTAATTAAAGAACTTTGTATGTTTGAACTATTGATGCCTTCTATTGGATTTTCTCCAGCAGAATAAATATCCAAAAGAAATAACTCATCTACATGGCTTAAAACTTCAATAAATTCTTCATATAAATCTTTAGTTCTTGTAAATCTATGGGGTTGAAAAATCATTTTCAGCTCAAACTCAGGAAAAGAAGTTCGGATTGCCTGAATGGTTTTGTTAATTTCAGTAGGATGATGTCCATAATCATCGATGTAAAGGCAGGTACTACTTCCAATTTTCTTCTCACCTAAAATTTGCATCCGTCTATCTATGCCCATGAAGTTAGACAGAGAATCCTGAATAACTTTAACTGCTATCCCTTCTTGTAAACATAATACAATCGCTGCAGCTGCATTAAGAACGTTATGCTTGCCAAGCATATTAAGCTTAAAGTCAGATGAATCGGTATCTGAAGTTAATTTAAAGTAAGATTTCCTTCCGTCTGTTCTGTAGCTTGATAGCACATAATCATTTGTAGGTTCAAAACCATAGCTAATATGAGGTCTTTGAAAGTTGATCTTCAACTCTTTCACAACAGTATCGTCACCACAAACAATGGCTACTCCGTTAAAGGGCAGTTTTTTTATAAATTCCAAGAAAGCTTTTTTTAGATTATCAAAACTACCATCATAATTAACCAAGTGGTCTGGCTCTATATTCGTAATTATGGACACAGAAGGCTGCAGGAGCAAAAAAGACTTATCACTTTCATCTGCTTCAGCAATTAAGTAATCTCCTTCTCCTAGCTGTGCATTAGTGTTGAAGCTATTGATTATTCCACCATTAATAAAAGTTGGATCAAGATTAGCATTAGTCATTATAGATGCTACCAAACTTGTAGTAGTTGTTTTTCCATGCGTACCGGCTATAGCTATTCCTCTTTTATTGTTCATCAAACTTGATAACATTTCTGCCCTAGCTAAAACTGGAATTAACTGTTCCTTAGCAGAGACTAATTCAGGATTATCATCTGATATAGCACTAGATATAACCACCATTTCAATATCTCTTAAGTTATTTGGATTATGATCATAGCTAATACTTATGCCTAACTTCTCAAGCCTATCAGTATTTGATGAAGAAACACTATCTGAGCCCGATACCTTGTAACCAAGATTATTGAGTACTTCTGCTATTCCGCTCATACCGCTGCCACCAATACCTATGAAATGGATATTGTTGAGTTTATATTGTGAGGGATTCATTAATGGATTTATAAATATTCTTGGAGGCAAACTTAGGAAAAACTTTAGAAGCAGAGTATGCCATTGAATTTAATCTATTATGGTCGCTTTCTAAATTAATTAATAGCTCTAGCAGTCGAATAGAATTGGAGACATCGGAATCGATAATCTCAGCTGCACCTCTATTTTTTAGATATTGGGCATTTATGTATTGATGATTTTCTGAAGACCAAGGTAAGGGTAAAAGTATGGAAGGTTTCTGAACTGAGCAAATTTCGCTAATGGTCATTGCACCAGAGCGAGAAATAACTATATCGCAGAATTGATAGGCTTCAGCTATATTTTCTAAAAATTCCTTTATCACAAATTCATTACCAGATTCAGTATAAGCATCCTTCAATTCTTTTGAGGTTAGCTTTCCCACCTGATGAATAAAAGACCAATGAGAAGGTACCTTTCTGGTTAATAAAATATTTATCAAGATATCATTGATTTGTTTTGAACCTTGGCTGCCTCCTAGAATTAAAATATTAAATTTTGTTTCATTAGATTTTTTGATAGGAGATATATTTACTATATCCTCACGAATTGGGTTCCCAACGCACTTTACCTTATTTGTTAGATTGTTAAATGTGTCTGGAAAAGCTTCAAAGGTAATTTTAGATCTTTTGTGTAATATTCTATTAGTTAGTCCCGGGACACTGTTCTGCTCATGAATAAATAATGGACAGAACAAAGAACCTATCAAACCAGGAGAAAGAGAGAGATAACCTCCTGTTGTAATGATAATGTCAGGTTTAATGTTATTAATTAAGAAAAAACTTCGGATCAGGGCCGAAAAAACAAAGAAAATAGAACTTATTTTTGCGAAAAGATTTTTGCCAAGAAAACCTCGAGCATTAATTGGAAAAAATGAGAAATCTTCTCTAGAGGCTATGTTTTCTTCCAAACTATCTTTCTTTCCTATCCAAAAGATAGCATTTCCGTCATCTTGAAATTCTTTGGCTATACTTAAGGCTGGATACACATGACCACCTGTTCCACCGGCGATTATCAGAATATTCATCAGAATTGTGCTCGTCGCTTAATCATTGGTATTGGCATTGAATTTTTATTTTCATAATCTATTCTCAAAATCAGTCCAATCATTAGACAAACAATTATTAGACTAGTGCCTCCACCGCTGATCAAAGGTAAGGTTAATCCTTTTGTAGGTAAAAGACCTGAAGAAACTCCTACATTTATAAAGGTATGCAATCCTAAAAGGAGAGCTACTCCAAAAGAGAAATAGAAACCAAAGAAGTTCTTTCTTACCAATGACTCCCTACCAATAAAAAAGATCCTAAATGACAATCCAAAAAGCAATGAAATAATAACGAAACCTCCCAATATTCCCATTTCTTCAACTATTACAGAAAATATAAAGTCTGTATGAGCATCAGGGAGATAACCCATTTTCATTAAACCTTGCCCCAGTCCAACGCCAAACCAATCTCCCCTTCCAATAGACATAAGTGATAGCGTTAATTGATAACCACTACCCCAAGGATCACTCCAAGGATCGATGAAAGATATTATCCTTTCCCATCTCCATGGCACAAAAATAATCATCATCGTAATAGCGATAAAACCTAGCAGAGCTACAATTAGGAATTGTTGAATTTTTACACCAGCCACAAACAAGACTCCTAATACGGATATAAATATTACTGCCGAGGAACCTAAATCAGGCTGAATAAGAATAATAGAAATGATACTTACAATTATTAGTGCAGGCCTAAAAAATCCTAGCCAGTGCGTTTGTATTTCTTTTATTCTTCTTACAGAGTAGCATGAAATATATAGGATACTCAGGAATTTCATTATTTCTGAAGGTTGTAGACCAAATCCAGCTATCCTTATCCACCTATTTGCACCATTGATTTCAATACCTATCCCAGGAATAAAAACTGAAAAAAGTAATAAAATGCCAAAAGTTATGAACAATCGATCGTAAGAGGACCAAAAGTTCAAAGGTACAAAAAAACATACAAAAAGACCAATAACGCCAAGGATAAAGTAAAAAAACTGTCTATTAAAAATAGCAGACGGATTACCATAAATAGAATCAGAAAAATGCGCCGAGGCTGAAGAAAGTATTAATAATCCGAAAAACCCAAGCACTAAGAACAATGTAAGCAAAAGAAAATCTAGTTTAGAAAAGTCAAAGTCCTTAAAAAAATTTAATTTATTCATCGTTTAAGTCTTTTATTAAGCGTTTGAAGGTTTCTCCTCTATCTTTGTAATCTTTAAACATATCCAAACTTGAGCAAGCTGGAGAAAATAAAACACAATCATCAATTTTACTAAATTTTACTGCCTCTTTTAGAGCCTCCTTTAAATCTTGAACAATCAAACAATGAGAATATGGACTGAAAGTATTGAAAATTAATTCTTTATCTTTACCAAAGATAAAGACCTTTTTGAGACTTTTTATTTCTTGCAGTTCTTTTGAAGCAATTTCTTGTCCTTTTAAATCACCCCCACATATTAAATATATATCCCCAATGTTTTCCAATTCATTTGCAGCACTTATAGCTTTCAACATAGCATCTAAATTTGTTGCCTTAGAGTCATTTATAAAAGTTATTCCTCCAACCATCTCTAAATGCTCAAATCTGTGCGGAAATTTTTTAAATTGATAGAAAGCTTTTTCTAGTTCTTCGAACAAGTTTATATTCCCTAAAGAACTTTTTCTAAATCTTCCTATAAGAGCCTCTAAAACCGCAACACTTGCCTTTAAATTTTCAATATCATGGTTTGGCCAATCTTTAAATATTGATGATTCAGCAAGTCCGTTAGGTAATGTGATTGCCTTGTAATTTAAGAATGTTTTAGAAAAAAAATTTCTATCATTATAAGAAATATTTATATCAGCATTTTTTAATACAGATTTTTTTACGCTCCTATAATCTTCAATATCTGCATGTCTATCTAAATGATCCTCTTCTATATTCAATAGTAAACCTATGTCAAACTCAACTTCATTTAAAAGTTCTAATTGGAAGCTAGAAACTTCTATGATCGATACGTCAATATCATTGTCAATATAATTAAGGACAGGCTTGCCTATATTTCCTATGGAAACTATTTTTAAATCCGACAAAACTGAACTAAGTAAAGTCTCTAAAATCTGGCAGGTAGAAGTTTTACCATTTGTACCTGTAATTAGTATTTTTATACTCTTGTTTATTTTTAAAAACTCTTCAATATCTGAAGAAATATTTATCTTGTGCTCAGAAGCAAGAGATAAGGCCTTATGTTGAACAGGTATGCCTGGACTAGAATAAACATCTGATACTTTGCTAAATAATTCGCTGTTTATTTGAGGATTAACATTAACTTTAATTCCAAATCTATCAATTTCACGAAGGCTCGGATTTCCCTCCCAATCTTCTATTAGATAAATCTCATTATATTTTTTTGAAAGATAATTTAAGATTGATTGACCTGTCATTCCAAAGCCAAGAACTAAAGGTATCCTTTTCTGCACTTGATTTATCTTAGTCTAAGTAAGGCTAGACCTAGTAAGACAAGCATAAATGTAATAATCCAGAACCTAACAATTACTCGTGGCTCGGGCCAACCTTTTAGCTCATAGTGGTGATGTAAAGGTGCCATATTAAAAACTCTCTTACCAGTTAACTTAAACGAAGTAACTTGAACAATAACTGATAGTGCCTCAATAACAAAAAGTCCGCCCATAACTAACAAGACATATTCGTGCCTTATAATAACGGTAACTATTCCTAATGCAGCTCCAAGCGACAAAGACCCTACATCTCCCATAAATACTTGAGCAGGATATGTATTAAACCAAAGGAACCCAATCCCAGAACCTACTAAAGCACCGCAAAATACAATCATTTCACCCGTACCTGGTAAATAAGGAATATTTAAAAAATCAGAATATATGGCATTTCCAGCTAAATAACCAATAATTCCGAGGCCTGCTGCAACCATGACACAAGGAAGAATGGCCAGTCCATCTAAACCATCAGTTAAATTAACAGCATTACTTGTCCCTATCACTACAAAATAAGACAAAACAATAAAACCCGCACCTAGAGGAATAGAAATATCCTTGAAGAACGGTACTATTAAACTTGTTTCAGAAATATTTTCTTGAGTTATAAAAAGATAAGAGCATGCCAAAATAGTTATAACAGACTGCCAAATAATTTTATTTAAAGGTGACAAGCCATCACTGGATTGATGTTTTATTTTTAAGCGATCATCAATCCATCCAAGCACGCCAAAAGACATAGCTGTTAAAAAGGCAACCCATAGATATCGGTTTTCTAGGTCTCCCCATAAGATTACACTTAAAAATATAGAACTTAGGATCAAAGTACCACCCATCGTAGGTGTGCCCTGTTTTGATAAATGTCTATCAGGTCCTTCCTCTCGTATAACTTGTCCTACCTGAATATCTCTCATCTTATTGATGAATTTAGGTCCTAATACCAGAGAAAATAAGAGAGAAGTTAATGTAGCAAGAATTGCTCTTGTAGAAAGAAATTCTACAACTCGAAAGGGTCCAAAAAATTCAGATAAGTATTCAAATAAAGGTAGTAACATTACTCTTTTAGTCTATCAGCTAATAAATCCATTCTAGTTGATCTAGAGCCTTTCACTAATAATATAGTTTTCTTATCGATTATAGAAATTAAGTGAGAATAAAGATCATCTTGATTTTCAAAAATAGATAAATCTTGTTTTTCATTTGAACTGCATGTTGACCACTCGTCTCCTATGCAGAAGATCTGATCAACCCTTTCGCTAATGTATTCATACATTTCTTGGTGAATTTTTTGAGAATCTGAACCTAACTCCTTCATATCACCTAGGATGCAAATTTTTTTTCTTTTAACACCTTCAAGTGAATCAACTGCATTTTTCAATGAAGCAGGATTTGAATTATAAGAATCGTCAATTAATATTGAACCACTGAAGGAATTGGAAATAGCCAATCTCCTTTCAGGAAGATCAATAAATTTTAATCTTTCTTTGATATTGCTAAGTGGACATCCACAGTATATTGCAGTTGCGACCGATAATGCTGCATTCAAGGGACTATGACGACTCGCTCCATTTATAAAAAATTTTTCTTTTTTACCATCGAACCTTAAGAAGAAATTGGTGGAATTGTTGATAATATCAACTTGTATATCTGAAACTTTAAAATCAGAATTCTCTTGGAAACCAAAACTTATTATTTCCTTTGCATTGGTTTTTTTTGACCAAAAATCAAAAAAGACAGAATCTTTAGGTAAAACAGCAACTCCATTATCATTATAAAAATTAAGAATATTCCCTTTTTCTGTTGCAATTGACTCAGTATCTCTTAGACCATCGAGGTGTCCAATAGAAACATTAGTTATTGCAGCTATATCTGGTTTTACCTGATTATTCAAAATTGCAATCTCTCCTGACTCACTAGTGCCCATTTCAATTACTGAAAAATCATAGACATTTTTTAAACTAAGGAGAGTATAAGGAACTCCTATCTGATTATTTTTATTGCCAAAAGTTTTATGGCAAGACTTACCATCATTTAAAAGATTAGAGAGTATTTGTTTTGTCGAAGTCTTACCGTTAGTTCCAGTAATGCCTATTACCTTGCCTGAGAATTTATTACGATTATAGTTCGCGACTCTATTCATGAATTCGTAGGTACTTGCAACAACTATGTTTGGTATGTCCTGTTCGATCTTATTATTAGAGATAATACCAACTGCGCCTTTGTTTATAGCCTCAGGAATAAATTGCGCCCCGTCATAATTCTTTCCCTCTAGAGCAATATAAAGGTCATTTTGCTTAATTGTTCTGCTGTCGATACTAAAACTATCAATACTGGTTACCTCTCCAAAGAGCTGACCTTCTGATATTTCTGCTAGTTTAGATAAATTCATTTATTTGAAAATTTTTTATAAAGAATTAATAATATTTTTATCATTTAACTCATATAAATTATCATTAATTTCTTGATAGTTCTCATGACCCTTTCCTGCAATTAATAAAACACCATTGATATGATTTCTCTCCATTTCCAAGATAGATGATACTATTGCATCCTTTCTATCTAGATTTATAGAGATTTGTTCCATTTCCTTTACTTCAGAAAGGATGTCATTAATTATATCCATTTCATCTTCATCTCTTGGATTATCATTGGTTAATACTACATGGTTCGAATATTTTTGAGCAATCTTACCCATTAAAGGTCTCTTATCTTTGTCTCTATTTCCTCCGCAACCAAAAAGACACCAGATAGGCTCGTTATGTATGTTATTCAATTCTTTCAGTGTGCACTCCAAAGCTTCAGGTGTATGTGCATAATCTATATAAATAACTTGCTCATTTTTAAATATTCTCTCAAGCCTACCTTGAGGAAATACTATATCTTTTGCTATTTTTGCTATATGAGAAAGCTTTACTCCTTCCAAGATCAAAACGGCCATTGAGCATATTACGTTTGAAGCAAGATATCTTGAGAATGTTTTTAATTCAAAAGAAAAATTTTTCTCGAAAGCTTTTAAATTAACCATCAATCCAATTGGCGATTTCTCAAATGAGGCATGAAAATCAGCATTTTCTTTTATAGATATGCTGTAAGTTTCCTTATTATTTTTTAAAAGTTTTGAATAAAGTTTTTTGCCGAAAGAACTATCAATGCAGACTATATTTTTTTTTGGATTTAAATCTAAAAATAATTTTTCTTTAGCGGATTGATAACTTTGTATATCTCCGTGATAATCTAAATGGTCATGCGAAAAGCTAGTCAATATAGCGTAGTCGATATCAAGGCCAATAAGCCTATCCTGTTCTAAACCATGAGAAGATGCTTCCATAGCGATGTAGATAGCATCAGATTCTAATGAATCTTTAATATTTTTATGTATTTTTATGGCATTAGGGGTCGTTAGATCTGATTTCTCTAATATAAATCCGTCTTTAGAAAAATTTATTGTACTCATAAAACCAGATTTATAGCCTAGTAAATTACTCATATTTGCAAAAGTTTCAACAGAGGTAGTTTTTCCGTTTGTACCAGTAACACATATGGATTTTATTTTTGAACTTGGAGAGTCATAAAACCTTGATGCAAAAATACCAACATATTTTTTAAGTTCTTCAAAATATATAACTCTTTGCGTATTCTTTTGGTAAGTATCCGAGATGACAAGCGAGGCTCCATTTGATAAAGCAGAGGAAATAAAATCGCTTCCATCCTTATCATGACCCTTTATTGCAAAGAATAGACCTCCCTCTGTTACCTCTCTGCTATCTAAGTGGATACTTTTAATATTAATATCTCTAAAATTTTCTAGATCTTTCAGTTCTTGTAAGAAATTTGAGGAATACATTTATATTTTTAGATCTTGTAACATAAATATCTGCTGCATTAATCTTGAAAATACAGGAGCAGAGACCCTACCACCTGAATAGTCTTCTCCAGATAGACCATTGAGTACAACAACTGCAAGTAATTCAGGTTCATCATGAGGCACAAATCCGGCAAATGTTGCTGAGTAAGTAGTGTCTTCTTCTAGACTCTCTTTCGCAGTTCCAGTTTTACCTGCAACTATCTTCTCTTGAAGTCTTGCTTTAGATGCAGTTCCACTAGAGGAGTTTACGGTCTCAACAAGCATACCTACAACAATATCATTAGTTTCCTTTTGTAAGACTTTTTCATACAGGGGTTCATCAAAACTATGATCTTTAAATAAATTTAGTTCAATGAAGTTTCCTTCATTTGCAAATACTGAGTAAGCTTGTGCAATTTGGAGTGCAGACAAGGTCATTCCATACCCGTAACAAGAGCTCACTTTATCTCTCAACGTAAATTGAGATGAATGTGGAAGGAAACCCTCTCTAGCCGGAAGCATAATTGAAGTAGGATAGCGCCCAATACCAAACTTTTTATAATAATTTGTGAGGTGTTCTATATCTTGATATTGACATAACTTTACCATTCCGACATTACTAGAAAGGGATATAATTTGAGAAAGGCTCAGTGCTCCGTAATCCTTAAAGTCACTTGTTTTGAAACCTTCATACTCTATCCAACCAGGCGAGGTATTGATTTTGGAAGCTTTGGGTAGATAATCTGATTCTAATATAGCAGACATCGCAAGCGGCTTTAAAACTGAACCGGGTTCAAATATATCAATTGTTGCTCGATTTCTCAATTTAGACATATCCACTAAATTTTTTCTGTCAGAAGGATCAAAAGAAGGATAATTAACTAATCCTAATATATCACCTGACTTTGGCTCTATAACGACTATAGATCCTGCCTTCGCATTGTGTTCTTTTATTGCCTCGTTTAATTGATGGTAAGCAATCGACTGAATATTGATATCAATAGTTAATGTGATATTTTTACCAGAAACAGCTTCAATCCTTTTTCCTTCAAGCTTAGTATTTTTAGCTCCCTTGATACCTTCAAAGCTACCCTCTTCACCACGCAGTTCGTTATCAAAGATTAATTCAACTCCCTGAATGCCATTTCTGTCGATGTCAGTTAGGCCAACAACATGTGATGTTATATTTCTCTCAGGATAACTCCTTCTTAAATTTTCTCTAAAATATACTCCAGGTATCTTTTCATCTTTTAGCTTTTCTTTTGTCTCAAAATTAATATTTCTGCTTATCTCTTTATAACCGGAAGACTTTCCATAAAGTATATTTGAAAGATTAAAAGGATCTTTGTCTAAGAGCTTCGAAAGAAAAGTAATTGTTTCTTCTTCGAATTTAAATTTCTCTAGATCTATTCCAACACTAAAACCCTTTATATCAAGAGCTAAAATATTACCATTTCTATCTAATATTTTTCCTCGAGGAGCCAAAAGAGAATATTGGGAATCTAATCTATTAAAAACTTGATAATCTAAAAAAATATCTTGATAAATTTGAAGATAAATTAATCTGCCCAAAAGAGACAGAAATCCTATAAGGATAATTAATTGGATAAAAACTATTCTTCCCGAAGAATAGAGAATCCTTGTAGACATAATCTCCTAATTAATCTAACTGTGTTCTTACAAATGACGGTATATCAAGATATTCGTCTTCATTAGAAGCCTTTTTCACAGCTTTTTCTATTGATGGAGGATTATCAAGTAACTGCTTAGCTGCATCGCTTAAAGGTAAAGGTTGCCTTTCACTTACAACCCTAACACTTTCAGGTTTATTAGAAGCTGTTTGTAATGAAGAATTCAACCCCGTAGCAATAACTGTAACCGTAAGATCATTCGTTGATGATTCATCTAGAACTGTTCCGGTAACAATTATAGCTTCAGGAGAAGCAAAACTATTTATGCAATCACCAACAGCCTTAATTTCACCCAAAGACAATTCAGGACCTGCAGTAATATTTACTAGAACACCTTTTGCGTCTTTTAAACTAATATCTTCTAAAAGCTTACTCGCAACAGCCTGTTCTGCAGCTATTCTAGCCCTATCAGGACCACTTGAAGTACCTGTACCCATCATAGCAGTTCCCTTTTCAGACATTACAGTTTTTACGTCTGCAAAATCAACATTTATTAGGCCAGGTCTAATAATAATGTCTGATATACCTCTCACCGCCCCACCAAGAACATCATTGGCTTGCTTAAATGCCTCAAGCATACTGCAATCTTCTCCAAGAACTTCAAGTAATTTTTGATTAGGAATAGTAATCAAAGAATCAACCTCCTCTACCAGCTCCTTTATGCCCTCTTGAGCAATCTTCATTCTCTTGGCACCTTCAAGCTCAAATGGCTTAGTTACAACGGCAACAGTAAGAATTCCAAGCTCTTTAGCAACTTGAGCTACAATAGGAGCAGCTCCAGTTCCTGTTCCTCCACCCATCCCTGCCGTTACAAAAACCATGTCGGTTCCTTTAAGCATATCTCTCAATTTATCTCTATCTTCAAGAGCCGCTTCCCTTCCTATTATCGGATTTGCACCCGCTCCCAAACCATCGGTAATTTCCATACCTAATATTAATTTAGTGCTCGCATCATTTTTATCTAGAGCCTGCTTATCAGTATTTATAGATATGAACTCAGCACCTTTAATGCCGCATTCAACCATATGCTGCACAGCATTGCCTCCTCCGCCACCGACTCCTACAACTTTAATTAAAGCATTCTCTTTGATTTCTTCGATTATTTCCCATTCACTCATAATTAACCTCTCTTTTAATTAAGTACTAAAGATTTCCTCCAAACCATCTAGAAATTCTATTTAAGATATTCTTATCTCTATGAATATAATTTAAATGATCTTCTTGCATTTGCTTTTGTCCATAAAGTAGCAGGCCGACTGAAGTTGCATAAACTGGGTTATTGATTATTTCAGAAAAACCCTCTACTGAATGTGGAGATCCCATCCTAACTGGAGAATGGAATATTTCCTCTGCTAACTCAGTGGCACCTTCAACTTTTGAAGCCCCTCCTGTTAAAACTATTCCTGCAGGTATCAACTCATCGAAACCACTTAAGCTCAATTTTTGTTGTGCCATACTAAATATCTCTACATACCTTCTCTCCAAGACATCAGCTAAAGCTTGTCTAGAGAGTTCTCTTTCAGGCCTTCCACCCATACCCGGAACCATCATTATTTCTTCAGGTCTGGTCATTGAGCTAACTGCACATCCATATCGTTGTTTTATTGTTTCTGCTTGGGTAGGCGGTGTTCTTAAAGCTTGAGCTATGTCATTTGTTACATGATCGCCAGCTATTGGTATAACATCAGTAAAGCATATAGAGCCATCCACAAAAACTGCTATGTCAGTTGTTCCTCCTCCGATATCAATAAGACAGACTCCTAAATTCCTTTCGTCTTCTGTTAGAACCGAGTAACTTGAAGCCAATTGCTCTAAAACAAATGCTTCTACATCTAAACCAGATGCGCTGATACATTTATGAATATTTTGCGAAGAGTTCTCACTGCATGTTACTAAATGAACTTTTGCTTCTAATCTAGAACCTGCCATCCCTAGAGGCTCTTTAATACCATCTTGTTTATCTATGATGTAATCTCTTGGAAGAACATGAAGCAATCTTTGATCTGCAGGGATTGCCATAGCTTGAGCAGTCTCAATAACTCTATCTACATCTGAAAACTTTACCTCTCCATCTCGAATTGGTACTACTCCCTCCGAATTGAGACCTCTTATGTGACTACCTGATATGCCTACGTAGCACGAGCCAATATGGCACCCTGCCATACTTTCAGCCTCTTCTATAGATTTTTTTATCGCTGTTGTTGTGGAGTCAATATCTACTACCACTCCATTTTTTAATCCTTTTGAAGAATGTGTTCCTAAACCAATAATTTCTAGCTGACCTCCTCTTGCCTCAGCAACAATTGCAACCACTTTGGAAGTTCCAATATCTACACCAACCAGCATTTCATTCCTGCTTACATTACTCATAATGATTTCTCCATATTCTTATTGCCTAAAGCAATAGCATTTTTATACCTCAAATCTATATATCTGATATCATCAATAATTCCTGAGTTCAGCTCGAACAGTATTAGTTCCTCGAGACGCTCGAGCTGAACCCGGAAATCCTCTTTATTAAATCTGTACGTCACACTTTCATTATCAACCGCCTCAATAAAACCTGACCCTTTATGCTCAATGCTAATTAGATATTTTCCTTTGAGATTTAATATATTTTGTAATAAGAAATTACTGTCAAGGAGTATTGAATATTCATTATCTCTTCCGATGATTGATACCAATTTAAGAGATTTATATCCTCCAATAGGAGTAATTATCTTTCCTTCTTGAGTTATAAACCTGCCTCTATCCAAAGAAGCAATTGGTTGGTGTTCTTTGACTTCAATATGTATTTCTTCATCAAATGTATTGGTGGCCCTTATAACTGAGACCCAAGAATTAGAGAAAATCTCACTTTTGTTATATTTATTTTTATTTTGTAAGTGATTTGTAATCTGATGTTTAACCTGGTCGAAATTTGAAATTATTTCCTTTGATATTTTTATATTAATTGAATCAATATTTGCTTCTTTTTGACTCGAGCAACCAACAAGCAAAGCAAAAATTATGATTAACAGATATCTCATTTATCAATTCTCCTTGTCAGATAGACTCTATCTTTATCTTTAGGAATAACCATTCCTAGCTTTTCAGAAGCATATTTTCTCAAGGAGATGTGATTCTTATAGTACTTGACCTCTTCAATCAGGATATTAGATTGAAAAGATAACTCTTCTTTTTCTAGCCTAAGGTTTTCCAACTCTGCAAATAAAGTCCTATGCTCATATGTTTGCAAAACGAGTTTATAAGAACTCAAAAAAGAAATAGAGACTAATAAAGCAATGGAAATTAATTTATGTTTAATATTCAACATAGTTTTTTTGCAACTCTTAGGATCGCACTTCTGCTTCTGGGATTAATAGTCACTTCTTTAGGAGTTGGTTTAAGAAATTTATCTTTTATATATTGAAACTTCACATTTGATTCATTTCTATCTTTTCCTTGGAAAAATCTTTTGACAATCCTATCTTCCATAGAGTGAAAGCTTATGACTGCAAGTCTCCCTCCACAACGTAAAACGTGACTTGAAGCCTCTAAGACTTTCTGAAGTTCCTCTATCTCATTATTAATGAGCATCCTTATCGCTCTAAAAGAATTTGTAGCTGGGTGTTTTTTAGATCTCGTATAAACGCAAGATCTTATAAGATCAGATAATTCTTTAGTTGATTCTATAGGCTTCTTTTCTCTTATTTCGCAAATCTTACTAGCAATTTTTCTTGAAGCTCTTTCCTGACCAAGAGCCCATAGCACATCTTCAATTTCTTTCTTTGTGGCTGTATTTAACCACTCTGATGCGGTTTGACCTTTTGTGGTATCTATTCTCATGTCTAGAGGGCCATTTGATTGGAAACTAAAACCTCTTTTTGGATCATCTAGTTGTGTTGAAGAAATACCAAGATCTATCAATATCCCATCAACTTCTTTATCTTCAAAGAGGCTTCTGAGATTAGAGAAAGAATCATTAACTAATCTAAATCTTCTATCATCTGTAAAATCTTTAGATAGATTGACTGTTGCTTTTTCATCTTTGTCGATCGAGATTAAAGTACCAAACTCATTAATTTTTTTTAAGATTTCTAAAGAGTGACCACCTGCTCCAAATGTGCAGTCGACATATTTTCCATTTTGTTCAAAGACAAGATTTTCTAGCACTTCATTCACCATCACAGCTTCATGACTAGCTTTGATCAAAATGGTATCTCCTCTAAAGTTGGTGGAAGATCATCAATTAAGTCTTCACCGTGAATCTGAAGACCAGATTGTTTTTTGTCCCAATTTTCTTGATTCCATAATTCAAACTTTGAACCCATTCCGATAAGGGCCACCTGTTGCTTAATTGTAAGCTGAGCAAAATCTCTTAATATTTGAGGTATAAGAATAGTCATTCTTTCAACCGCTTCAAATTCTGTTACAGAAGCATTACCTAAAACTTTCCATTGAATAGATCTTACTTTTTGATTTAAACCGCCAAGAGCCTCAAATTTTTGTGAAATATCTTTCCAAATTTTGCCTGGGTATATTATAAGTGCAGGATATTGAGGATCTTTTGTGATTGCTATTTCACCTTCACAGCTCTTACGTAGGAGCTCTCTATACCTTGCAGGTATGACAATTCTGCCTTTTGTATCAAGGGTCAGAGTGCTCGATCCGTATATTCCTAAGCTCATTTCTTTATACGCAAGTATATGTAAACGTTACATTATCTTACACTTTTACACACTTTTACACACTTTATGGTAAATTACTAGTGAAAGTTACAATAATTAGTACACTTTTTCGCAAATGAAATACCCCAAAAAGTATGGAGAAAAATCATTAGAAATCAAGGGATGAGTCAGCCGGTAAGCCGGGTTCTGTCGAGGATAATCATTCATCTAGATTTTGTGTCACCACAAAATTCAAGCAACCTACCCTAGCCCTGTCAGGACTAACATTAGGGCTTCTATTTGGTCTTGCTCCAGACGGGGTTTGCCGAGCCATAATCAGTTACCTGATATGCGGTGTGCTCTTACCACACCTTTTCACCCTTACCTCAAAGAGGCGGTATATTTTCTGCTGCACTTTCCGTAAACTTGCGTCTCCCAGGAATTACCTGGCGTCTTGTCCAATGGAGCCCGGACTTTCCTCTCAAAAAATTGAGCGATTATCTAGCTGACTCCCGTTAATTGTATCCATAAAAGTAATTGAAAAGAAGTTTAGCTCTTCATTTTTATTTTATAAATTTCATTTCTCTTTTTTTTGAGTATTTCAGACGCAATTTGTAAAGCTAATTTTCTATCTAATTTTTCCATAAGAATTCCTAATATTCTTTTTTCTTCTTCAACCAAAATATCGCCTAATTCCTCCTCATACCCATCAATGATAATTACAAACTCTCCTTTCAATCCAAAATCAGAATCAAGAAGAATTTCTTTTATTTTATATAACTCAGCTCTATAAAGAGTTTCATGTAATTTAGTTAGCTCCCTCGCAACAAAAATTCTTCTATCTGGTTTTAGTTCTTCAGATAAAGAATCAAATAATTTCTCTAAACGCCTACCTGACTCAAATAAAACAGATGGACCAGAAGACGTCGCTATTTTTTTTAAGAGGAACTTTTTTTCTTTTGATTTTCGTGGAAAAAATCCATAAAAAGTAAAATTTTCAAGCATAAAACCTGAAACACTTAATGCAGTAATTACTGATGTTGCCCCTGGAATTGGTATTATTCTTATTTTATTTTGAATAGCCGCTTCAACTAAAAATTGTCCCGGATCTGAGATTAAAGGAGTTCCGGCATCACTTATTAGAGCAATGTCTTTTCCTGACTTCAAAACATCTATTAATTTATTTATCTTACTTTTTTCCGAAAACTTGTGGTAAGAAGTCAGCTTAGTATTAATATTATATTTCTTAAAAAGGACACTAGATATTCTTGTATCTTCAGATGCACAAATATGAACTTTATTAAGTACTTCTATCGCCCTAAATGTAATATCATTCAGATTACCTATGGGAG
>CACLEI010000015.1 GCA_902605935.1 uncultured SAR86 cluster bacterium
ACTAAATGGAAGAGTCGCTAAAATGGATTCTATATTGGAGCTCGCTGATAGTGAAAATTTAATTATTGTTGAAGACTCTTGCCAAAGTTTGGGAGCTAGTTACAAAAATAGGCAAGCAGGTACTTTTGGAAAGGCAGGAACATTTAGCTTTTTTCCTGCAAAAACTTTAGGTTGTTTCGGAGATGGTGGGGCAATAATAACTAATGATGAAGAAATAGCTGAAAAATTAAAGATAATCAGAGATCATGGGAGAGACTCCTCTGATGGCAAAGTGAAATTATATGGATTTAATGGCAGATTAGATAACATTCATGCAGCTATTTTGGATAAGAAGTTAGAATTTTATGACCAAGACATAAATAGAAGGAGAGAAATTGCAACAATTTATCAGGAAAATCTAAATGAGTTAGATGTCCTTAAACTTCCACCAGCACCAAATAGTGATCCCGATCATTATGATGTTTATCAAAATTATGAGATCGAAGCTATAAATAGAGATTCCTTGAGAGAATTTTTATCAGATAATGGGATTGGGACGATATTACAATGGGGAGGGTATACAATAAATAATTTTGAAGATCTTGGTTTCAATCAAAAACTAAAAGAAACGGATTTAATGAGATCTAGATTCCTGATGCTCCCCATGCATCCTCTCCTGACTGATGAGGAAGTTTTGTATATTTGTGAAACAATCAAAGAGTTTTATCACTAAGAAAAATGAATAAAAAGAAAGTAAATGTAAGCGCAGGACTAAGAACATCCGCAGAGTCGCAGGAAGCATCCCTAAATAAGGAGTGGTTTTTGAAGAATTCTAGCTCTTGGGAATCAAAAATGGAGAATTTTCCTAAATATGTAAGAAGACAAAATCTTACTAGATTCATGGTTTTGTACGAAATATTTAAAAAAGTTATTGATATCAAAGGCTCTGTGATTGAGTGTGGTGTGAATAATGGATATGGTGTAATGACGTGGTCAAAACTCTCTGCAATCCTTGAGCCGGTTAACCTCACGAGGAAAATTTACGGTTTTGATACTTTTCAAGGTTTCCCCGGTGTCTCAGATGAAGACTTATCTGAATCCAGTGATCATGTAAAAAAAGGGGATTTGGCGGTAGATTCATATGATGAGATAAAAGGTCTCTCCAAAATCCATGACTCAACAAGATTTCTGGGCCATATACCCAAATTAGAACTAGTAAAAGGGGATGCAATAAAAACTATACCTCAGTTTGTAGAAGATAATCCTCACCTTGTTGTAAGTTTGCTTTATCTGGATTTCGATTTATATGAACCGACAAAAGTAGCTTTAGAATATTTTTTTCCAAGGATGCCTAAAGGTTCTGTGATTGCTTTTGATGAGTTAGATAATCCTCTTTGGCCAGGTGAAACTAAAGCTATGCTGGAGTTTTTTGAAGAAAAAAAATTGAAGATCGAAAGGTTCTCTTTTGATCCTTACGTCGGTTATGCTGTCATTGATTAACTAATGTTTAAGAATATAGATACTTCTGAGTTAGCAAAAAGAATTCGCCTTCATGCTATCAATATGACAATGTTGGGAGGTAGTTCTCATGTTGGTTCAGTTCTTTCTATGGCAGATATTTTAGCTGTGTTATACGGAAAGATACTTAAAATTAATCCTAAAGATTCTAATTGGAAAGATAGAGATAAATTCATCTTAAGTAAAGGTCATGCCGGTGCCGGTGTATATGCTGTGCTTGCAGAGCTAGGTTTTTTTCCCGTAGATCTTTTAAAAAATCATTATAAAAATGGCTCAATCTTTAGTGGTCATGTTTCACATAGGGGAGTTCCTGGTGTAGAACTTTCCACTGGTTCGTTAGGTCATGGACTTGGAGTAGCATGTGGTCTAGCTTACGCATCAAAATTAGATCGTAAAGAGAAAAAGGTATATGTATTGCTCTCAGATGGAGAATGTGACGAGGGTTCTAATTGGGAGGCAATACTTTTTTCCTCTCATCATAAGCTAAAAAATTTAGTCGCAATTGTTGATTACAATAAAATTCAGAGTCTTGCCAGTGTAGAAGAGACTTTAAATCTTGAGCCCTTTGTTGAAAAATGGGAAGCATTTGGTTGGAAAGTTATTGATATAGATGGTCATAATCATCAGGAAATAGAAAAAGCATTAATGGTAAATTCTGAAAAGCCTAAATGTATTATTTGTAATACGATTAAGGGAAAGGGGGTCTCTTTCATGGAAAATAATGTTCTCTGGCATTATAGATCGCCAAAAGGAGAAGAATATGAAAGAGCAGTGAAGGAATTAAATAATGCGTGATGCTTTTATTGAAGAATTAACGGATATAGCCGCCGAAGACCCAAATTTAATACTTATAACAGGAGATTTGGGATTCGGAGTCTTTGATGATTTTTCAAAAAATTTTCCTAATCAATTTCTAAATGTCGGTGTTGCAGAACAGAATATGACTATGGTTGCTGCAGGTATGGCTATGGAGGGGAAGAAAGTTTTTACTTATTCTATTGGTAATTTTCCTACACTTAGATGCCTAGAACAAATTAGAAATGATATTTGTTACCATGATTTGAATGTGACTATTGTTTCAATAGGCGGCGGCTTTTCTTATGGTCAATTAGGAATGTCGCATCATGCTACAGAAGATTTAAGTATCATGAGAGCTTTACCCAATTTACTTGTAACTGCTCCATCCTCTATTTTAGAAGTAAAAAGGTTAACTCAAGAATTGTACGAATCATCTTGCCCTTCATACCTGAGACTGGATAAGTCCCATGCCAAAGGTCCCAAAAAAGCTAGTAGTATTCAACTTGGCAAAGCCTTGAAAATCAGAGAAGGCAAAGACTTAACTATCATTTCCTGTGGCGGTATACTTCATGAAGCTATAAAAGCTGCCGATCTTCTCGAGAAAGAGGGCTTTGATTTGCGAATATTGAGCATGCATACTATTAAGCCTCTAGATCATTACTCAATTGATGAAGCTGTTAAAGAAACAGGAGGCATTATTACTTTAGAAGAAAATAATATCCTTGGAGGATTAGGAAGCGCTGTTGCTGAATACTGCCTTACTTCAAATCAGATACCAAATTTTTTTCATAGAATTGGTATCAAAGATGAGTACTCTTCTGTTGTCGGAGATCAAAATTTCTTGAGAGATTATTACAAATTAGGTTCATTTGAAATCGTTAGAGCTATCAAAAGTCTATTACAGAAATAATGAAACGTTTATTTGATATATTTTTTTCTGTATTAGGTTTAATTGTTTTCTTACCTATTTTGATAACCTTTTGTTTTTTGATCTGGCTTCAAGATTTTCATAGTCCGTTTTATAAAGCTGTGAGAGTAGGCAAACACAATAGGCAGTTTACTATGTACAAACTTAGAACCATGAGAGTTAATGCAGACCAAACAGGCGTGGAGTCAACTTCTAGTGATGATAATAGAATAACTTCCCTAGGTAAGTTTATCAGGCTGATCAAAATGGATGAATTAAGCCAATTGTTGAATGTCCTCAAAGGGGATATGAGCTTAGTAGGGCCACGACCAAATACCATAAAAGGAGTATCAGTTTATTCTCAAGATGAGTTCAATTTATTATCTGCAAAGCCTGGAATCACAGATATATCTTCGATAGTTTTCTCTGATGAAGGTTCTATATTAGCTGGTGAAGAGAATCCTGACCTAGCTTATGACCAAATTATAAGACCATGGAAAAGTAAATTAGGTCTCTTATATATTAACAATCAGAATCTTCTTTTAGATTTGAAGTTGATTATGTTTACCATTTTGGCAATTTTTAAAAAGAAACTTGCCTTGTTTTTTCTTAACAGGGTTCTAATAAAATTAACCGATGACAATGAGTTGATTGAGGTTGCTAAAAGAGAACACAATTTGTCAAATCCATTGACCTAAATCAATAAATATTTTTTTGCATTACCTATTGAAATACTAGTTGTGTAATAGTTTTATTGAAGGTTAATATTGAACTAACAAATTTTTACTCTTTAAATATTTTGAATCTTAAATCATCCTTACTATCAACATCTAGATTAAATAAGCAATTAATAGCAGCACTAGCAGATTTTATTTCAGTTTTACTGTCTACTTTCATAGCAATTGAGTTGAGTAAGGTTAGCTATGATCAGCTAAACATGAACGAAACAGCAAGATTATTATGGATGCCTTTTTTCTCCATCTTCATTTTCTATATATTTGGTGTTTATAGGACTGTTTTACGATATATAGACTTTTCTCTAATCTTCTTGCTACTTAAAGCAATCATTACAGTTTTTTTGGTAACAGTTACCGCTAGATATTTATTAATAGATATTTTAGGGTTAATTCTTATTTCTAATGACGAGTTATTAGTCAGTTTACAAGGTTGGTTAATTGGCTGCCTTATGTCTATTATCCTCATAATTGGGTCTAGGATAACTGCCAATCATTTTCTGTCTGATAATATTTCATCAAGTAAAGTTGCCATTTACGGAGCAGGTTCTGCAGGCATTCAACTTGCGGGAGCACTCACAGTAAGTTCGGAAATGCAACCAGTAGCATACATTGATGATGATCTTGCTCTGCAAAATACAATTATTGGAGGATTAAAAGTTTATGGTCTGGAAAACTTGGAATTTTTGATAAATAAAAAAAGAGTTAATGAAGTCTTAATTGCAATGCCATCAGTCTCTCGAGGAAAACTTAAAAACATATTACGACATATAGAACTTCTATCAGTAAAAGTAAGGATACTCCCAGGACTTGCCGAACTAGCGCAAGGAAAAGTTCTGGTGTCAGATCTAAAATCCATTGAAATTTCCGACTTACTCGGCAGGTCGGAAGCTGAACCTAATCAAGATTTAATAGATAAAAATATAAAAGACAAAGTTGTTTTGGTCACTGGAGCAGGAGGATCAATTGGTTCAGAGATTTCTAAACAAGTTATAAGAAATAACCCCTCAAAGATTATCCTGTTCGACTCAAATGAATTTGCACTTTACCAGATTAATGAAGATCTTATATTGGAAAATGATCGCCCGAACATATATCCAATTTTAGGCAATATTACTAACAAGAAAAGAATGAAAGAGATTTGTAGAGTTTTTAAGGTCGATACTATTTATCATGCCGCTGCATATAAACATGTGCCTTTAGTGGAAGAAAATCCTTTTGAAGGTGCATTTAACAATGTAATTGGAACTAAAATATGTGCAGAGGCTGCTGCAGAATCTGGAGTAGAAACTTTTGTTCTAGTTTCAACTGACAAAGCAGTTCGACCAACGAATATTATGGGAGCTACGAAAAGATTTGCAGAGCTGATACTACAATCATTTTCAGATTCTCATAAAAATTTTAATCAAATTAAAATGATCATGGTTAGATTTGGAAATGTAGTTGGCTCTTCAGGTTCTGCTATTCCTTTATTTCAACAACAAATAGAAGAAGGAGGTCCTGTAACGGTAACTGACCCTGAGGTAACAAGATATTTCATGTCTATACCTGAGGCGGCAGAGTTAGTAATTCAGGCAGGTGCTTTGGGACAGGGTGGAGATGTTTTTGTTTTAGATATGGGAGAACCGCTTAAAATTTATGAGTTAGCAAAGAAATTAATTAAACTTAGTGGAATGGAAGTCAAAGATGAAAATAATTTAGAAGGTGATATAGAAATAATATTCACAGGATTAAGGCCAGGCGAGAAACTATATGAGGAACTACTAATTGGTAACAATGTAAGCGCAACAGAACATAAACAAATATTTAGAGCAAAAGAAGATTTTCTACCACTCGAAGAATTGTCCATGCATCTTGAAGCTTTGGAAGAGGCAGAAAAAAAAGGTGATGTTTCAAGTCTTATTGCTATTTTAAAGCAAGTAGTTTCTGGATTTACTCCTGCAGAAGAAATAGGTGATATCGTTTACCGGCAAAATCATTAAATCATATTAGAGACTTGTATACCTATATTGACTCCATTGAAGATTTAGCTTGTTTAAATGATGAATTTTTACAAAAATCTTATCTGGGTGTTGATACCGAATTTCGAAGAACAACTAAAGATAATATGAGACTAGCCTTACTTCAGGTGAATGATGAAGAAGAAATTTATATCATTGATGCTATTAAAATTAGAGACCCAGGACAGCATGCAAGTTTTTTATTTTCTGACTCAGTTGTCAAAATATTGCACTCTTGCAAAGAAGATTTAGAAGCTATTTTTGCCTGGACAAACAAAGAGTTAGTAAATATTTTTGATACTCAAATTGCCAATTCCTTTTTGGGTGGAGAATATACAATTGGTTATCAGGGCTTGGTAGAACAAGAGTTGGGTATAGTTTTAGATAAAAATGAAACCCGATCTAATTGGATAAGAAGGCCTTTATCCGACTCTCAGCTTAAATATGCTGCTTTAGACGTAGAATATTTAATACATCTTTATAAATTTCAAAAAGAAGAACTATCGAAATCAAATAAATTGATATGGCTCGAACAAGATATTCAAAGACTTTTGAAACTGACATTTGATCCACCAAAATCATTTCAGGAACTTGAAAGATCTATGAGCAGAGCCCAAGAAGCAGAACTTCTTCAAAGATTTAATAGCATTGTGGATACAATTTCATATCAAGAAGAAATTAACCCCACTTTGTTTTTCTCAAAAAAGTTACAAAAAGATTTCCTTAGGTTAGTCTTAAATAAAGGCCTAGATACAGCATGTGAAGAAATAACTGCCTGGAGAAGTAATTTGATACGATATAGTTTACTTAACCTTCTCAAATAGAAGAATGTTTTGGTCTATATACATCGTAACCTCAATTTTCTTAAGTGCAATTTTTTGTCTACTATCAAAGAAATATAGTATCCAAGTATTTATTCTTCTTCTTGCAATCTTCATAACACCTACTCAAATAGAAGTTCAAAATACAGATTATGCACCTTCTTTATTTACTTTTTTCTTTGACTTTGTTTTTGAACAAAGCATTTCATTAAGATCTTTGAGGCCATTAGTAATAACTGTACCCATAGTAATATTCTTATTAACTATTTATGCAATAATCAAAAGAAAATTCTTTTAGCCCTAAGACTTTTTAGGTTAACTATTCCAATAGCATTTTTTCCCTTTAACATCCCAGCAGACTCACCAGGATTGAAAATTAAAGTATTATTTTTTATTTCATTTCTGTATCTATGAGTATGCCCATGCAGGATAAGGTCCACTCCTGGATTTTTTAGAATAAATGAATCAATTTCCTCTGGCTCATGAAATATCGTTATTCTTTTATCCATTATTTTTATAGATTTCGGAGGGTTTTGAAATTTAAAAGAGTACTTTTTGGCAATATCCTCTAAACCAGTTTCATTTCTGTCGTTATTTCCGTAGACACCAATTAGTTTCGCATTCAAAGTGGAGAATTGGTCTAGGGCTTTTTTACTTGCAATGTCACCTGTATGTATTACTGAAATGACATCTTCCTTATTGAATAGAGAAATTATTTGTTTAATATTTTTTATATTATTATGTGTATCGCTTACAACACCGATCAACATTAATAAAAGTTTAAACCTTTTCTAAAATATGAATACCGCAAGCACTACCAAGGCCTATAACGTGAGTCATGCCTATTTTTGCGTTTTCTACTTGTCTTTCTCCTGCTTCGCCTCTGAGGTGAGTGCAGACTTCATAAATATTGGCTATACCTGTTGCACCTAAAGGATGACCTTTCGATAGCAGGCCACCAGAAACATTAACAGGTATTCTTCCTCCAAGTTCGACTTCTCCTTCATCAATCAATCTTCCAGCTTCTCCATCTTCACATAAACCTAGATTTTCGTAGTGAAGCATTTCTGCAGTTGCAAAACAGTCATGAAGCTCAACAAGATCCACATCACTAGAATCAAGACCGGCCATTTCATAAGCTTCGGCAGCTGCTTTTCGAGTACAAGAATTAACATCTGGCATTACGAGGTCTCTCTCTTGATAAGGATCACTAGTCATTACAGAAGCTTTGATTCTTACTGCTCTCTGCATTCCAAGCTCCTTCGCTTTTCTCTCAGAAACAAGAACAGCTGCAGCAGCACCATCTACATTAACTGAACACATTAGTTTTGTATTTGGATAGGAAATCATTTCTGCATTCATAACTTCATCCAAGGGAGTTTCTATCTGATATCTTGCTTTTGGGTTCATCGTTGAATGGTGATGATTTTTAACAGAAATCTTCGCAAATTGTTCAAAAGTAGTACCGTATTGTCTAGCATGTTCCATACCTGCTTCAGCAAAAACTGCAGGCATAGTACCCGAACCTAACAAGCCTTCTTTCGGTATTCCTGCTCCTCCCCCAGAGCCACCCAAAAGACCAGTACCCATTTGTTCAACACCTACAGCAAGTACTACATCATATAAACCTGCTTTAATTGAAGTCCAAGCTTCTCTAAAAGCCGTAGCTCCTGTAGCACAAGCATTAGAGCAATTTACTACTGGAATACCAGTTTGACCTATCTCTTGTAGAATTCTTTGACCAACCATTGCATTAGCTTGCCCAAGATTGCCGCAATAGAAAGCTTCCATATTTCCTATATTTAGCCCAGCATCATCAAGAGCTAACAATGCAGCTTCAGCTCCAAGATCTGGGACAGTTCTGTCTGGAAATCTTCCAAACTTAATCATATCAACGCCTAAAACATATACATCACTCATAATTTTCTCCCTTATGAAATTGGTTTAAAGAAATAGCTGATATAACTATTTCCATCTTTATCTTTTCTACCTAAAGCATCATCAAATATCACTTCAACTGGCATATCAAAACTTATCTTATCTGGATCTGGTTCACAATCTATCAGATTACCTTTAACTGTGCCTCCACCATCAAGATCAACTATGGCAGATATGTAGGGAACTTCTATTCCAGGAAAAGACCTAAAAACAATAGAATAAGAATAGAGTTTTCCAGTATTATTCAGCTTAATAGATTGCATAGAGTCTCGGGCAAAACAATTCGAACAAACATTCCTCTCTCCTAGAAAGATTGAACCGCACTCACTACATTTATGACCTTCAAGATAAGGTTCTCCACCTTCTGGCAGCTTTAGATATTCAACAACAGGTAAACTCATTATTCCCCCTATAATTATTTCTAGTTTTATATATATTTAACTGAATTACAATAGCCGACTATGAGTTTTTGGAAAGCAGGAATAGGTGGGATGATTGGTTTCTCAATCGGAGGACCTATTGGAGGAATACTTGGCGCAATAATCGGATCAAAACTTTCAAGTAAAGATCAAGCCAAACCATCAATGAAGCAGAGAAATCAAGCTGCTTTTTTTACTGCTCTTTTCGCATGTTTCGCCAAAATTGCAAAAGCTGATGGTAAAGTGACTCGAGAAGAAGTAGATAAAGTTGATCACTTTATAAAAGAGAGGTTCAAATTTCCTTCTGATCAGAGAGTATTTGCTATCGAAATATTTAATCATGCAAAAGATGATCATAATTCCTTTCGAGATTATGCTAGCCAACTTGCTTCACTTTTGTCATCCGATAAATCAGCGTTGATAATGTTTTATGAACTTCTATTTGAACTTTCAATGGCAGATGGGCATTTGGATTCTACAGAAGAAAAACTTTTACTTGAAGCGATTGATATTTTTCAAATTGATCCAGAATTCTTTCAGATTAATAAAAAGAAATATGGTGCGAGTACATCTGATGCCTATATCATCCTTGGAGTAACTGAAGATATGTCGTTTAAAGATATAAAAGTTGCCTATCAAAGAAAAAGAAAAGAATTTCATCCTGATACTTTGCTATCAAAGGGTTTGCCTGAAGAGCTGTTAGAGAAAGCCAAAGAAAAATTTATTGAAATCCAATCGGCCTTCGAAGAAATAGAAAAGCAAAAAAATAAATAAAGATTTCCAATTTTATTTCCCTTATGATTTGTTTGTATGTCAGTAGTAATTTCAGGTACAGGTCTATTTACTCCTAAAGAGTCTATAACCAATGAGGAACTAGTCCAAAGTTTTAATCAGTTCGTTATAAATTTTAATGAAGAAAATAGAGACCAAATAGATTCTGGTGCTATGGATGCTTTAGTGCCATCAAGCACTGAGTTCATAAAAAAGGCTTCAGGCATTGAGCAAAGATATGTTCAAGATAAAGAGGGTATACTTGATGTAACTAGAATGAGGCCGAGATTGAAAGAAAGATCAAATTCTGAGGTGTCTATTCTTGCTGAAATGGCAATTAAAGCTTCTGGAGAGGCCATAAAACAATCAGGAATAGACTCTTCCGATATCGATGCAGTTATCTGTGGGTGTTCAAATCTCCAAAGAGCATATCCAGCTGTTGCCATAGAAGTTCAAGAAGAACTGGGAATTTCTGGATATGCATATGATATGAATGTTGCATGTTCATCGGCAACATTTTCTATCCAAAATGCCTACAATGATATTCAATCAGGGATAGCGAATAGGGTTCTAGTAGTGAATCCAGAGATTTGCTCAGGCCATTTAAATTTCAAAGATAGAGATGCACATTTTATATTTGGAGACGCAGCAACTGCCGTTATTCTTGAAAAAGATAGCAACTCCCAATCTGCTTTTACGATTCTTGGGACAAGTCTAAAGACACAATTTTCTAATAATATAAGAAATAATTTTGGATTTTTGAATTTACCTGAAAACTCTGACCCCAACTCACCTGATAAATTATTCATCCAGAAGGGTAGGAGTGTTTTCAAAGAGGTTGTCCCCATGGTCCAGACTCATATTGCTAATCATTTAAATAATCTAGATATTGATATTCAAGAAGTAAAAAGATTATGGCTACATCAGGCAAATTTAAGTATGAACCAGCTAATTGCTAAGAAACTTTTAGGGAGAGATCCTGATGAGCAGGAAATGCCAATTATTTTGAATGATTATGCTAATACAAGCTCAGCAGGCTCTATAATTGCTTTTCACCAAACAAAAGATGACTTTGTGTCCGATGAAATTGGAGTTATAAGTTCTTTTGGAGCTGGATATTCAGTTGGAAGTGTAGTTTTACAAAAGGTTTGATATGAAATTTTTAATGAGAATTCATAATACTTTAAAGGGTTTTGAAGTTTTGGAGTTTTTACCTTTATTCCTGATAAGGCTCTATCTTTTTTATGTACTATGGTTTGCTGGAATAAATAAGATAGATTCTTTTGATCAGTTTTCAGGTTATTTGGGTACTCTCGGAGTACCCTTCCCCGATATATTTACTTGGTTAGTTATCATCACAGAAGCCGGAGGTGCAGCATTAATTCTAATAGGTCTATTTGTTAGGTGGTCTTCAATTCCACTTTTGGTTGTTATGTTTTTTGCTGGATATCTTGTCCATTGGCAAAATGGATGGCCTCATGAAGCAAATGGTATTGAATTTGCTGCTATTTATTCATTGATGATTCTCACTTTATTATGTTTTGGTGGAGGAAAATATTTGAGCCTTGATTATTGGGTATCAAGTAATAAATAAATGGAACTATATAAGGTCTCAGATAACCTTCTCGAGCCAATAAGTAAGGCACATGAGTGGATTCAAGAAGCTCAGCAAAACGAGGTTGCTCTGCCACACGCTATGAACATATCCTCAATAAATTTTGACGGCAAGCCGTCTTCAAGAATGGTCTTACTAAAGAGAATAGGCCATGAAGGATTTGTCTTCTTTACTGACTATGATGGAAATAAAGGAAAGCAGATAATCGAATCACCATTTGTTGCTTTAAATTTCTGGTGGGCAAAAACAAATAAGCAAATCAGAATAGAAGGTAAATGTTCCAAAACAACCGAAGAGGAAAATGATGAATATTTTTCTTCTAGACCAAGAGGTTCGCAGATTTCAGCCTCTGTTTCCTTGCAAAGTGAAGAAATAGATACATATGAATCATTAGTTGAGCGGTCTCAGGAATTTGAATCGAATCATACAGGAAAAGACATAATCAGACCTCAGAGATGGGGAGGATTCATAGTAGAGCCAGAGTCCATAGAATTTTGGGTTGATCAAAAGAATAGGTTACACACAAGAGAACTGTATTCAAAACAAGGTAGTGAATGGAAAAAGGTACTTTTGTCGCCTTAAATCAGATTATCTATTACAATATAATATTTTAATAACAAGTGTCCTTTAGTATGGGCCACCACTGAATATGCCTTCAATAAAACTTCCAGATAATTCCATAAGAAATTTTGATAATCCCTTAAGTGTCGAAGATATAGCTAAAGACATCGGTACAGGCCTTGCAAAAGCTGCAGTTGCAGGAAAAATTGATGGTAAATTAGTTGACGGGTCAGAAATTATTTCTGACGATTGCAGCTTAGAAATCATAACAATAAAAGATGAGGAAGGCCTTGAAATAGTCAGACACTCATGCGCTCATTTGTTGGCTCATGCCCTTAAACAGCTATATCCAAATGCCCAAATGGCAATAGGCCCAGTAATTAGAGACGGGTTTTATTACGATATCAAACTTGATAAAAATCTCTCAGATGAAGACTTAGAGGCTATAGAGAAGAGAATGAAAAAGCTTGCTAAGACTAAATACGACGTTAGGAGAGAAGTAGTATCACAAAAAAAAGCTATAAAGACTTTCAAAGAGAGAAATGAACCCTATAAAGTAAACCTTGCAGAAGAAATACCTGATGATGAAGTAATAGCTTTATATCATCATGAAGAATATATAGACATGTGCAGAGGACCACATGTTACCAATATGAGACATCTTCAAGCTTTTAAGCTCACGAAAGTATCGGGTGCTTATTGGAGGGGAGACTCAAAAAATGAAATGCTTCAAAGAATATATGGAACAGCTTGGCCTAATTCAAAAGACTTGGAGAATTATATTCTCCAACAGGAAGAAGCGGAAAAGAGAGATCATAGGAAATTAGGAAGACAACTAGATTTATTTCATTTTCAAGAAGAAGCACCCGGTATGGTTTTTTGGCATCCAAAGGGGTGGTCTATTTATTCAGCTCTAAAAACCTTTATGCAATCCAAACAAGCCGAATACGATTATCAAGAAATTAATACTCCTCAGATAGTTGACAGAAAGTTGTGGGAAGCTTCCGGACACTGGGATAAATATCGAGAAAATATGTTTATTACGGAAATCGATGAAGAACATGCTAATGAGAAGAGGACAAATGCCCTTAAACCAATGAATTGTCCTTGCCATGTTCAGGTATTTAATCAGGGACTGAGGTCCTATAAAGATTTACCAATAAGATATGCCGAGTTTGGCTCATGTCATAGATATGAAGCTTCAGGAACACTTCACGGTCTCATGAGAGTCAGAGGGTTCACTCAAGATGATGGGCATATATTTTGTACTGAAGATCAGATTCAAGATGAGACCAAGAAATTTATAGAATTACTAACGGACATATATGCTCAACTAGGATTTGATGAGTTTGATATAAAACTTTCAACTAGGCCTGAGGTTAGGGCTGGTTCAGAGCAAGTTTGGGATAGAGCGGAACAAGCGTTGGAGAATGCTATAAAAAATCTGAATTTACCGTATGAAGTAGTTGATGGTGACGGTGCTTTCTATGGTCCAAAGTTAGACTTTGTTCTAATTGACGCATTAGGCAGAGAATGGCAATGTGGAACTTTTCAACTAGATTTTATCTTACCTGAGAGATTAGATGCAAAATTTGTTGACTCTGATAGTGAAAAATACAACCCAGTATTAATTCACAGAGCCGTTCTAGGTTCTTTCGAGAGATTCCTAGGTGTTTTGATTGAACATTATGGCGGAGCTTTACCTACTTGGTTGTCACCAATCCAGGCAGAAGTTCTCAATATTACTGACAAACAAGCCGAATATTGCTCAAAAATAGGCAATTTATTGAAAAAAAGTGGATTTAGGGCTCATTCGGACTTGAGGAATGAGAAGATCACTTATAAAATTCGCGACCACTCTATTCAGAAGACACCTTTTCTTTTGATAGCGGGCAACAGGGAGATGGAAAATAATACGATTTCTGTTCGAGCTAGAGGAGGGGAAGATCTTGGAGAAATGTCGATTGATGACTTCATCCAAAAACTTCAGAATGTAGTTGATAAAAAAATATAGTTAATAGGAGAATCACATAGCTCAAAGAAAATCTTTTAAGAAGTCTGAAAAACGCTTACCAATAAATGGTGAAATCAAAGCGGATAATGTAAGACTTATAAGTGAAACGGGAGAACAATTAGGAATTTTAAGTCTATCTGAGGCTCTAAAGAAAGCTGAAGAAGCAGATCTTGATTTAGTTCAAATGGCCAAGGAAGGGGATCCTTTAGTTTGCAGGCTTCTGAATCATGGTAAACATATTTTTGATGTAAAAAAGCAAAAGGCTGCATCAAAAAAGAAGCAGAAAAGACAACAAATAAAAGAAATAAAGTTTAGACCAGTTACTGAAAAAAATGACTACGAGATAAAAGTAAATAAAATTAAAAGTTTTATAGAAAACGGAGATAAGGCAAAGATTACATTAAGGTTTAGAGGCAGAGAAATGGCTCATCAACAGATAGGCATGGAGCTTTTAAAAAGAGTTGAATCCGATTTAGAGAGTATGGCAAGTGTAGAGCAATTTCCAACTTTAGAGGGAAGACAACTAGTAATGATGATGGCCCCTAACAAGAAAAATTAATTATGAGTAAATTGAAGGTACATAGTGGAGCGAGTAAAAGGTTCAAGAGCACAGGTTCTGGATTGAAAAGAAAAAAAGCCAACAAGAGTCACATTCTCACCAAAATGACAACTAAAAGAAAGAGACAACTTAGAGGTACAACAGAGATAGCTAAAGGCGATCAACAGCTCGTCGATAAGATGTTAAAAATTAAAACTTAAGAGAAGAAAATGGCAAGAGTAAAAAGAGGAGTTCAAGCTAAGGCTAGGCATAAAAAAGTACTTAAGCAAGCTAAGGGCTACAGAGGTGCTAGGAGCAGAACATATAAGGTAGCAAAGCAAGCTGTTATGCGCGCTGGACAATATGCCTATAGAGATAGAAGGGTAAAGAAGAGAGTGTTTCGTTCTTTATGGATTGTAAGAATCAATGCTGCTGCTAGAGATAATGGGATTACTTATAGTCAGCTTATAGCTGGATTAAAAAAGGCTAATATAGATTTGGACAGAAAAGTTCTGGCTAGTCTTGCTGTAAACGATAAGGAAGCATTTTCTTTAATAGCAGAACAGGCCAAATCAAATTTAGCTGCTTAATTAAAATTCTCTTTATAAGCTCCAACCTATTATAAGTATAATGGTCTAAAGTATGGTTAGATCATGAACTTAGACTCTCTCAAAAAGAAAATATCCGATTTAGAATCAAATGCTAAGATAGAATTCGGTTCAGCTAAAGATAAGTTAGAACTCGACATTATTTATCGTTCTTATTTAGGAAAAAAAGGTGAAGTTAATATTCTTTTAAAGTCTCTAGGATCACTGCCTCAAGAGAAACGAAAGGAGGCCGGAAAACTCCTTAATAATTTAAAAAGTGATTTAGAGAAAAACTATGCTCTCACTAGCTCTTTGCTTAACGATAAAGCCAATCTATCAAGATTAGGAAAGGATAAGCTTGATATTAGTCTTCCTGGATTTGGCAGTAGAAAAGGAACTATCCACCCTGTCACACGAACTATCCGTAGTGTTTGTAATTTTTTTGAACAAATGGGTTTTGATGTAGAGGCTGGTCCTGAGGCTGAAATAGATTACTATAATTTTGAAGCTTTAAATGTTCCTGAAGATCATCCTGCAAAAGACATGCATGATACTTTTTACCTCAACAATGAGGGATTACTTAGAACTCATACTTCTCCGGTTCAAATAAGGACTATGGAAAAGAGCGAGGCACCTCACAGGATAATTTGTCCAGGTAAAGTTTATAGAAAAGACTCAGATTTAACTCATACTCCCATGTTCCATCAGATTGAAGGTCTTGTAGTGGAAGAGGGGGCATCATTTGCTCAATTAAAAGGTTTATTGAATGATTTTTTAACTGATTTCTTTGGAGAAGAGGTCGAGTTGAGATTTAGGCCCTCATATTTCCCTTTCACAGAACCCTCCGCTGAAGTGGATATAAGATGGAAAAAAAATTGGTTAGAGGTATTAGGATGCGGTATGGTCCACCCAAATGTTCTTAAGAGTGTTGGTGTTGATACTAAAAAATACAGTGGATTTGCATTTGGATTGGGCGTTGAAAGAATGGCTATGCTGAAATATAACATCCCAGACCTAAGAGCTTTTTTTGAAAATGATATTCGCTTTTTAGATCAATTTTAGTATGCAGTTTAGTAAGAATTGGTTGAAAGATTTCATTGATATAGATCTATCAACGGAGATTATTTGCTCTCAGTTAACTATGGCCGGACTAGAGGTTGATGGTTATGAAGATGTAAGTTCCAAAATTACAGGTAAAGATTCAATCATCAAGTTAGATATCACTCCAAATCGCGGGGATTGTTTTAGTGTTCTTGGTGTCGCAAGAGAGTTATCTGTTATAAATAATTTAAAATTAAGCTTGCCAAATATTTCTTCAATTGAGAGTTCTTTTAAAGACGAGATAAAAGTAAAAGCTTGCGCAGAAGCCCCCTCTTATTTTGGAAGGACTATAAGAGATATTTCTGTTAATTCTAAGACTTTGCCTTTAATAGCGGAGAGACTCAAATTTAGTGATCAAAAACTTATTGATCCTGTTGTAGACATCACAAATTATATTCTGCTTGAACTTGGACAGCCCTTACATGCGTTTGATCGTGATAAACTAAGAGGAAATATAACTGTTAGAACTGCATTTAATAAAGAAAAGATAAAACTTTTAGATGATCAGGAACTTGTACTTGATAACTCTTGTCTAGTTATATCTGATGAAGAAAGTGCAGTAGCATTTGCAGGGATCATGGGAGGTAAAGAGTCTGCTGTATCTGCCTCAACAAATTCAATATTCCTCGAGAGTGCTTTTTTTAAACCTTCTATAATAAGAGGTAAGGCTAGACGTTATGGCTTTCAAACAGACGCATCTCTCAGATTTGAAAGGGGAGTGGATTATAAAATACAAGAAATTGCTATTGATAGAGCCTCTATTTTATTGAGAGATACTGTTGGTGGTAGATTTAGTGAAGTAACTTCATCAACTTTAAAGAATAAACTACCGAAACAAACAAAAATAAATTTAGATTTAGAAAAATCAAATAGTCTTTTAGGAACAAAGATTTCTAAACAAGTTGCTTTAAGATATTTTAAAGGACTAGGTTTTGCACCTGAAAGCTTAAAGAATAGCTCCATATCTGCTATTCCTCCTTCATGGAGATATGATCTAACTATTGAAGCAGATTTGGTTGAAGAGTTAGCTAGGCTGGAGGGCTATGATTCTCTTCCGAAATTATCCCTACACCCCATTTACAAAAAAATAGAACCTAATTCACAAAGTCATTTGAGTAATCTTTTGTCAGCCAAAGGCTTCAATGAGACTATAAGTTACTCTTTTGTCAGTAAAAGTGACCATGATCTTTTTGGCGAAGGAGTGACAGCTCTGGAAGTAAAAAATCCCATTTCTCAGAATATGTCAGTTATGAGAACGAACCTTGTTTCAGGTTTGGTGAGAACTTTTCTTCATAATCTTAATCATGGTCAACATTCTCAGAGACTATTTGAGATTGGAAATACATTCTCTTTGAAAAATACTAAAGAGGTAACTGAAAAAAATACTCTTGCCGGTTTAATGAGTGGAAAAGTTAATGAAGATAACTGGAAAGAAAAAGCAAAAGATATTTCATTTTATGATTTAAAAGGCGTTATTCAAGATCTTGTAAGAGAATTTAAAGGACCATGTGTATTCGAGACTTGCAAAATAGATTTTTTACATCCTGGCATGTCTAGCTTGATAAAATTAAATAATAAAATCATTGGGTTTATGGGTTCTCTTCAGCCAACATACTTAGATCGGTTAGGCTTAAGCGAAGATATCTATATTTTCTCTATAGAACTGAATGGTCTTCAGAAAAATGTCACATCCACTTATAAAGAGTATTCAAAATTCCCTTCAAGCTCAAGAGATTTGTCATTTATCGTCGATAAAAGTATTGCTTCTTCATCAATTGAGAATGTTATTAAATCTGCCGCTGGTATATTCTTTAAAGATATTGAAATATTCGATGTTTATGCCGGGAAAGGCATTGCAGAAGAGAAAAAAAGTATAGCGATTTCTGTTTCATGGCAATCAAGTAAACAGACACTTAAAGACTCTGATATTGATTCCGCTGTAGAAAGAATAGTAAACTCGATGAAAAAAAAATTGGGTGGAGAATTAAGAGTTTAAATGAATAGAACCATCACAAAAGCAGATATTGTTGAGCATCTTCATGATGAGCTTGGATTAAACAAGAGTGAGTGTAAGCAACTAGTAGAGGACTTTTTTCAAGAAATTAGAGATTCTTTAATTAATAATGAGGAAGTTAAATTATCTGGTTTCGGCAATTTCGAATTAATAGATAAAAAAGCAAGACCTGGAAGGAACCCTAAAACGGGTGAAAATGTAACAATAAGAGCCAGAAGGGTAGTCACCTTTAGAGCAGGTAACAAATTAAGACAAAAAATAGCTTCATTTGATGAGTAAGGCGATTAATCAAGAGAAAAAATATTACTCCATAACTGAAGTTGCTGAACTCTGCAAAGTAAAAGCTCATACTTTGAGGTTTTGGGAAAAGGAATTTAAGGACTTAAAGCCTATCACTCGTAAGGGCAATAGAAGGTATTATCAAAATGATGATATCCAACTTATTAAGCAAATACACTCTTTACTTTATCAAGAGGGTATGACAATTGCAGGCGCGAAAAGGAATTTAAAATCTTCTTTTCAAGAACAGAGAAAGGATGGAAGAATTCAAAATATGCTTCAAGATCTTGAAGGACTTCTTACTGAGATCAAATAATCGGGGCGTGGCGCAGTCTGGTAGCGCACCACACTGGGGGTGTGGTGGTCGCTGGTTCAAATCCAGCCGTCCCGACCATCTTAAGTTTAATTAAAAAATGAGTGGTGAGTTTTTTTACACTTCAATTCAAATGACTATACTAATTTTACACTTCAGTTCTCTGTAGCCGTTGTTAATAATTTGTTTTATTATTCATTTTTTTGTAGATGTCTACGATTACTCTCTCATTGAAAATATTGTTATAAAACTCCATGGCTAAAACAAAACTTATAATTCATTTGGGGCATCCTAAGACGGCAACCAGCTATCTTCAAACACATGTTTTTGATAAACATCCAGATATAAATAATTTAGGTAAGCCAAAAAAAAAATGGCTCTTATATTTAAGACTTCTTTTGGAGGAAAAAGAAGTAAACCATTCAGAAATTAAAAAAATTACTGATGACCTTAAAATCAAAAGAGATAAGATAAACTTAATTTCAGATGAAGGTTTTCTAACTCCTTTTTCTCCCAAAAGTGACACTCCAAAATTTCTTAAACGTGTCGTAAATATTTTTTTAAACATTGAAAATATAGATGAGATTATCTTTTTATTCACTATAAGAAGGCAAACAAATCTTATCCTTAGCCAATATGCTAGAGGTTTATATCATTTTGAGAAAGTCTACAAAAAATTTTCAGATATTAAAGAGATTGGAAGGTACTTTGAATGTGAAGGAGATTATCCAGAGGAGGTGATTAATTTATTTGATACTTTTAAGCATCATAAAGTTTTTACGCACTTAAAGAATTATGCAAATAAATCAAATTCTTCAGTCAGAATATTGGTTTACGAGCAATTTGAAAAAGACCAAGAATCTTTCCTTAAAGAGTTATCAGAGATAATAGGAGTAGATTCTAAAATCACAACCGAACTTGCAAAAACCGATCATGGATTAAATGAGGAACACACAACAATAAATATCTCAAAAAAAGATATTCTGGGTCAGTACTATGTTAAAGATCCTAGATCCTTTGGCTCAGCTCAACCCATAATTTTTGACTTATTTTCTCAAATTCTTCGACCCTACGAACTAATTAGGAATTTCCCAAGGAAATATTTAGTTTTAAAAAAGAAATTAAGCTATAGCTCGGCAGTTAACCCTTTTTATACTAAGAAACATCATGTCGATAGATTTGTTAAGTTTACTAAATCGAATGAAATTGATATTCAAGACTTTTATAGAAAGGACAATGAATTATTAAATAATGAGTTGACAGTTGATTTGCAGGAGTATGGTTATTTCAATTCAACTGAATAATCAAGTTTTACCACTTTATTTTTAACTAGATTAGTTAAGCGCTTTTTAAATCAAATATCCAACAGAAAGATCTTTCTTTTATCTATAAATTTAGTTTGTGCTTAGACAGAAATTTCCATAGAGAGCTGTAGGAGTAAATATTCTTTCTTATAGTTTTGAAGAATGCTAACAAACTAATTTTTAAATTGAGAGACTAGAAGTTTTAACACATTTCTAATTTACACGTAGCAAAAATTCTTCGATCGATTATTATTTTTTCTTTTCTTCGTAGAATACTTTTTTTATTATTTGTTTTGTATGATGTAAATCCACA
>CACLEI010000016.1 GCA_902605935.1 uncultured SAR86 cluster bacterium
TTAACTGAAAAAGGCCTTTTGCAAGCGAAGTTAATCGATGAGAATACAAAGGATATATATTTTGAAAGAATTCTTAGTTCAGGCTTACCAAGAACTATTCAGACAGGTGCTCACATGGCAGAAAGGAGAGGAATCGAAATAGAGGCTTATCCAGAACTTAAAGAATATCAATGGGATCCAAAATCTTTTCAAGATAATGATGTAAAAAAATTCGGATATCTTTTTGAAAGCTCTAAATCAAAAAATGCGATAGGTGGAATTGAAGAAGCTGACGAATTTTACAATAGAGTAACAAGACAATTAGAAAAAATTATAAAAGAAGACTGGAGTCAAATAGCCATTGTTTTGCACGGTGCAGTTAATGCTGCAATCATGTGCTGGTTAAATGACATTGATATAAGTCTAGCTTCAAAATTTGATCAGGATCATGCCGCTTTAAATATTATTGATATTGATACGAAAGAAGATGGTGAAATAATCAGGAAATCAATAAGGCGATACAATATTCCTCCGGATTTATCAGATATAGACTCAGATATAAGATCTTCTTGGGAATCTACAGCAAGTAAAATAATTAGCTTTAATGAATCAGCCAATTAATTATGTCTTGGAAGGCATTGGTATCCTGAATTAGAAATAGATGTCCACCTTCATAAAACTCTAACTTACTGTTATCAATTTTTTGGTGCATCTTCTCCATATTTAACTTTGGAGCTATTCCATCATATTTACCTCCCAATAAAAAAGTAGGAATATTGATTTCATCTAAATCTCCATATGTATTATGGTCCTTTCTTGCGAGCAGTTGTTTAAGAAGGTTTCTTGGTAGAGGTTTATATGCATTCCTATTTTCCGCCTGTTGTTTTATAGATTGCCATAAATCATCATTTTGCTCTATCCACGCATCGGTAATTCTCAAATCATTTATTTTGATGCTTGTCTCGAGTTTTTCTTCTTCGTTCAATTCTTCTAATGTGTGTAAAGGATAGGAAGAACCGCCATCTCCGCCTGAAGAGGTGCAGGCCAAAATGAGTTTGCTTACTCTGGATGCATGTCTTTTTATAAATTCTTGAGCAACCATACCCCCAAAAGAAACACCCATAACTGGAATAGTATCTATTTTAAGCTCATCAAGAAGATGAGCAGCATCATCAGCGTATTGTTGCATTGAATAAGATCCAGCTGGGCTAGATGTCTGCCCTAAACCTCTTTGGTCATAACTAATAATTTCAAAATGTTCTGAAAGAGGCGAATCAAGCTGATTAGGTTTATTTCTCAAATCACCTCCTGTGCCTCCTATAAATAATAAGGGTCCGTTAGGGCGAGGTGTACTCCTTTCAAAATATATATCTAGGTCTTTTGTGCTTATAATAGCCATGGTTCTTCGATGTTAATTATAGAATAAAATAATTATGAAAAAGGCTTTTATACTAACTACTCTTTTGACGTTAATCGTTCCATCAACTTTATTTGCAAATGAGTTTAGTCTCTTTATAAAAACCTGTAAAAGTTGTGAATGGATAACCTATCCCGTGCCTTTTCGTCTGAAGGAGCAATGTGAAATAGCAAGACAAGGTATCTTTATAAAAGGTATGACTAAATGTCTAAAAACCGATTAGATAATGGCTAAATGGTCAGAGTCGGAAGCCTTAGCCTGGTATAAAAAGCAAGATTGGATCGTTGGATGCAACTATCTACCAAGTAATGCTATAAATCAGCTAGAGATGTTTCAGACAGAAACATTTGATACTGAAATAAATAAGAGGGAATTATCTTGGGCGAATAATCTAGGCTTTAACTCAGTTAGGGTTTATCTGCATGACTTGCTTTGGAATGATCCAGAAACCTTTAAAGATATCTTAGATAGATTCCTTAACATTTGTGACCAAAATAATATAAGACCAATATTAGTTTTATTTGATGACTGCCACAGACCTTTTCCAAAACTTGGCACACAACCTAAACCAGTAACAGGAGTTCATAATTCAGGCTGGAAGCAAAGCCCCGGCATGGCCATTGTTAGTGAAATTCATGACAACGATAATCATCCGGAAATACCAAGACTTAAGAATTTCGTCCAAGAAATACTACAACATTTTAGCAATGATCAAAGAATACTTCTTTGGGATATTTACAATGAACCAGGTCAATTTGGGATAGGTGATAAATCTTTTGCATTGTTAAAATTAGTTTGGACATGGGCATTAGAAGTTAGACCTTCTCAGCCATTAACAGCCTGTTTAGATGGCTCAGTGGGTCAAGAAATTATTGAATTAAATGAAAAAAATTCTGATGTAATCACTTTTCACACTTACGAGGGTGAAAAACTTCAAGAGACAATCGACAGACTTAAAAACTTCAATAGACCTTTGATATGTACTGAGTATATGGCTAGAGAATTTGGTTCAACTTTTGAATTTTGCTTACCTATTTTTAAAAAAAATAATATTGGGTGTTTTAATTGGGGGCTTGTCGCTGGAAAAAGCCAAACACATTTTGGCTGGTCTACAATCTTAGACCTAAAAAAGAAAAAGGAAGAAGGTGATTTTTTAAATGAAGGAGATGATATACCTGAGCCTGAAGTATGGTTTCATGATATTTTAAGAGCTGATGGTAGCCCTTACTCTTTGGAAGAGGAGATTTTTATAAAAGAAATGACTGCTTCTAAGACCCTAATTTGGAAGTAAATTTCAATCGATATCAATATACTTTGTCCATTCCTTGTCTTTAAAGTTATAAGATGAATCTAAATAAGATCTCATCATATGCTTTAATGTTGGCTTCTTAGGCGTCGTTAATGGCTTCAAATCAGAATTGCCTTTTTTATTATTGCAGCCCTTGCATGATGTAGTAACATTCTCCCAAGAAGTATCTCCTCCTTTTGAAATAGGAATAACATGATCTAAAGTTAAATCATTCTTTGGAAATTTTTTCTCGCAGTACTGACAAACATAGTTATCTCTTGAAAAAACATTAGATCTTGAAAACTTTACCTCTTTTTTTAGATGATGATAGTTAGAGAGCATGATTATGCTCGGCACATTTAAGGACATGCTTGGAGACCTGACAACCCAATCACTGTGATCTTTCACAACGAAGACTTTTCGGTTTAAAGTAAGTTTTATCGCAGAGTGCCAGTCGACTACTGAAAGTGGAAAAAAGCTCAGAGGCCTTCCATCTCTATTCAATATCAAACAATCTGCAGACACTGAGATAATATAATATTTTTTATTTAAAGTTTCTAGATCAATAAAGTTACTTTCTAGATACTTTTTTTGAATGTAAAATTTATTTTAGGATGAATAAATTATTTACCTTGCTGGCAGTACTTTTTATTGCTCATTCGTCATATTCTGAAGAACCAAAGAAAGTTTTATGTGAGTTGGAGGGTAATTATTCCATTACTTATGATGACTTCAGACGAAATTATTTTAATGAAGCTGTAGAGATTGCAAAAAATGTAGCTGTTACAACAACTCAATCAATATTTTTTTTAAATAGAGCAAAACAAACTCTCAATAAAGATGCATGGGATAAAAATAAAATTGATGTGATCCAATATTGGGTCTTGGATGAAAATTCAGATGATCTACTAAAACTAGACTATGTTGTCGAACCAGCTCCGGTCTGGGTTACACAAAGTGATTGGGTAAAGGAGAAAAAAGAGACCGGCATTATGGTAACTCATTTCATTGAGAATGGAGCAATGCATCCAAATTATCCCGAATATAAAGTTGATATTTATAAAATAAATAATGAGATAAATTGGTTTACTGGTAAAGCAAGAATCAAGGGAGATATTTGGCTAAAAAGAGTAGATGGTAAAAAGGGCAAAGATCCAAAAATAGAAATTCTTGCAAAAGGAAACTGTGAAAAGCAAAAGAAAAAGTTCTAATTAAAGGCCTTGCACTAACAACAAAGAAGTTGGAATAATAATCGACCAAACTAAGCACGCTAAGGCTATTGGCTTGAATTGGAGGTTACTCAAGCTATCTCTATTTATCTGAGTTCCAATACAAAAAAGACCTGTCAAAAGGCAAATTCGATTAATTTCCTTGAGGTAGCCTGTAATAATCTCATCAGGTTGGAGAAAAGAATTTAATAAGGCGGCCATCAAGAAGAATATTACAAAAAGAGGTAACCCTAGTCCTTCATTCTTACTTCTATAGAGCCATGCAGCAAAGATTACTAAGGGGACTATCCAGACAGTCCTTGCAACTTTAAGTGTTGCTGCAACTTCAACTGATAATTCACCTATACTAGAAGCAGCACCAACAACAGATGCCGTATCGTGTATTGCAAGTGCAACCCATGCACCAAACTGAACTTCGTTTAATTGAATGAAGTTATTTAAGGTAGGAAATAATAAAACTGCGACAGCATTTAATAAAAAAACTATCGTAATAGCCATCGTTAAGTCTTCTGGTCTAGCTTTAATTGAAGGTGCAACTGAAGCGATAGCGGTTCCGCCACAAACCGCTGTTCCGGAGGCCAAAAGAAATGATAGCTTTTGAGAGACACCCAATATTTTGCCTAGCAATATAACTGCACCGAATGCCAAAACCACATATAGCGAAATCCAAAAGAAATAAACTGAATTTGTCTCATAAAGTGAATCTAGACTCAAACTACCTCCTAAAAAAACTATGCCAGTCTGTAAAATTCTGGATCCATACTTCTGAGTAAGAAAATCTTTGGGTAATTTATAAAAGAGGCCTAAAGATATACCTAAAAATAGTGAGACTGCTGAATTACTAATCCATAGGCTTATTGCAATGATAATTATCGTAATAAAATAAAGCATTATTGAAGATTGGTGAGTCACAAATGAAATTTATCTGTAGCAATTCAATTATGAAAGTATTGATAGTATAAATCAATCTTACAACATACTTTTCAAGCGGCATTAAGTCAAAAATTCCTTTTTTTTATCAAACTTCGAGGGGGGGTTGACAACTATGCTATGTTATCTGGATATAACTATTTTTTAAGGGCAAAAATGGAAAATCTTCTGAGTAATAAACTCCCAGTTACTGTGCTTTCGGGTTTTTTGGGTGCAGGCAAAACTACTGTACTAAGTCATATCTTAAATAACAGAGAAAATAAAAGAGTGGCAGTGATAGTAAATGATATGAGTGAAATTAATATAGACGCTGCTATCGTTCAAAATGAAGTTTCTTTAAATCGCAGTGAAGAGAAACTGATCGAAATGAGTAATGGCTGTATCTGCTGCACACTTAGAGAAGATCTCCTTGAAGAGGTTAATAAACTTGCTCAAGAAGGTAGATTTGATTATCTAGTCATCGAATCCACTGGAATATCTGAACCCCTTCCTGTAGCAGAAACATTCACTTTTGCAGATGAAAATGGTGTTTCTTTGTCCGATGTCGCTAATTTGGACACAATGGTGACGGTAGTTGATTCCGTCAACTTCTTAAAGGATTATGATGAAGCAAAGTATCTACAAGATACTGGTGAATCTTTAGGTGAAGAAGATGAGCGGAGTGTGGCAGATCTTCTCGTTGATCAGGTCGAATTTGCCGATATTATTTTATTAAGTAAAACTGATTTAGCTAGTCCACAAGAAATAGAACGTTTACAAGCTATTTTAAAAACACTTAATACTGAAGCCAAAATAGTACCTATCGCCAATGGGAAAGTTGATATAAATGAGGTGTTAGATACCGGTCTCTTCGACTTTGAGCGTGCTCAACAAGCTCCAGGTTGGTTAAAAGAAATGCGTGGTGAACATGTTCCGGAAACTGAGGAATATGGAATTGGTAGTTTCACATATGAAGCAAGAAGACCTTTTCATCCTGACAAATTTTTCAAATTTCTTCATGGCACTAAACAGTTTGGTAAGCTTATCCGCTCAAAAGGCTATTTTTGGTTGGCCACTCGTCCTGAGTTTGCAGGACAATGGAGTCAAGCTGGTGGTATTGCTCATTATGGATTTGCAGGAATGTTCTGGAAATCTGTACCGAAGAAGGATTGGCCTTTAGACGAAGATTACCTAGATGCAATTAGAAAGATGTGGGTGGAACCTTTCGGTGATATGCGTCAAGAATTGGTCTTTATCGGTCAAGGGTTAGATAAAGAAAAGATGATAGAAAGACTTGATGAGTGCCTTTTGAGCGAAGATGAAGTTCTAAAAGGTAAAGCATACTGGAAAACACTAAATGATCCTTTCCCTGCATGGCAATAAAAATAATAAATCCTAAAAAATAATGAATGCAGTTATAGGGGATCAATTAAGTTGCTTTTCAGATATACATCTAGATGATGTCGAATTAGTCAGTATTAAAAGGCAAAAATTTGACACCATAAAAGATTTATCAACAAATTTTATTAAATCCAGAGAGGTCTTAAAACTTCAATGGCTTCAAGATTTAGACGACTCTTCTACGATTCAAGCAAACCTCCCCGAGTCATTAGATACATCTTTCAGGTCAATGTTAGTTGATTTGATTTTAGAAAATGGTGAAATCCTAGGAAGTCTTGTAGATTGTAAAAAAATTGGAGTTAGAATCGCCACTCTAAGATCACCTATGTGCCCGCTCTTTCATACAGATAATATTAGATGCAGAATGCTCATTACTTTGTGCGGAGAGGGAACGCAATGGATCTCAAATCAAGACGTTGATTGGGAAGTCTTTCTAGATAGAGAAAATAAAGACATACCCATTAAGGAAAATGCCGATATCAAACAAATGGTCACTGGTTATTGGTCTTTACTTAAAGGCGGAGCTTGGAATGATAATTTTAATGGCATCGTGCACCGATCACCTCATGATGAGAAAGATAGATTGATTTTGTCAATCGACCCTCTTTTTGACCTATGAAGCAGGATATAACCTTCCTGAAATAGACGTTCATTTTCAAAGAAGTTTAGAAAGTATAAAATTAATATATGAAAAAAATATATCTTGGTTTTCTGCTGTTTCTATTAACCTCATTCGTAGGAGCTACTAGCATCAGTAAACAAAATAGTGATTCCAATTTTGAACTATTAGTTCATAAAACTCCAACCTGTGGTTGTTGCAAAATGTGGGTTAAGCATATGGAAGAAAATGGGTTTACAATTAATACAAAAGATCACCAAAGCCTTGTAAAAATAAAAGAAGAACTAAAAATAGAGCCTAAGCATAGGTCATGTCATACAGGGGTTTCCTCACAAGGACATTTTTTTGAAGGCCATATACCAAGTGAATATGTCTCACAATTTCTTGCAGAAGGTAATCCAGATGCAATTGGCTTATCAGTTCCTGGAATGCCTTTGGGTTCACCGGGTATGGAAGTTGAAGATCGCTTTACGCCATATGATGTGCTTGTGCATTACAAAGATGGGTCAACTAAAGTTTATGCAGAAATAAGAAAATAAAGTTCTTATTAAAGGATGTTTTCTGAATCCATTAAATAGCTTTTAATTAAATGGGAAAGTGAATCTTTATCAAAATTAGAGTATGAGTGCAAAAGTATATGGTTTTACTCACTCTCCTTGGGTGCAAGCAGTCTTACTTGCCCTATATGATAAAGAATTGGAATATGATCTTTATGTAAGACCGCCTTATGAAGTCTTCAAAAAATGGGGCGTCTACATGCCTGCAGTTTCATTAAATGAAGAACCATGGGAAATTGAGTCAACTCAAATACTTACTAAATTAGGTTATAGGGCTATCCTCGCCGAGGAACTAAAAGCTGCCAATAATGCTTGGCAAGGAGTGCTGCATAGAACTGATAATCCATTTAGGTTCTTTCTAAACTTTGCTCGAGGAGGACAGATTTCTGGATCTTTAACCAATAATGCAATAAATAACTTTCTTCTAAGCTTTGTTGCCTTCTATATGTTCATGTTAATAAATATTGGCAAAAGAACTTTAAAACAAAAGGAGCCTGAAAATTTTGGAGATCAATTCATGTATTGGGAGAATATACTTAATTCGTCTGAAGGCCCATTTATGGATGGTATGAAACCAGATTCAAAAGATTTGGTAATGTTTGGAATAATACAGTGTCACGCGAGTATTCCTGTACCGGCATTGCATTCCCTTCTCAATGATCAAAGGCTTCCAAATCTTAGAAAATGGGTAAATACCATGCAAAAGCACTTTAAGGGATATCCTCATCTATATACGGCTAAATTTTTTAAATCTGGTATCCCAGAAGCGAATTCAGCAAACCTTTTTCAAATAGTTTCTTTTTTCTGTGGACTTATAGTGATGATCTTGGCTTTCCCAATTACAATTCCATTGGTTTTAATCTTAATGAGTCGAGTGGAAAAGAATAGAATAAAAGGATTTTAAATGGTGGGCCCGGGAGGACTCGAACCTCCGACCAATGGATTATGAGTCCACTGCTCTAACCAACTGAGCTACAGGCCCTTATTCGTCTAGGAAACCTTTCAAGTGAGAGGATCTAGTTGGGTGTCTTAATTTTCTTAAAGCTTTAGCTTCTATTTGTCTAATTCTCTCTCGAGTTACATCAAACTGCTTACCAACTTCTTCCAGTGTATGATCAGTATTCATACCAATACCAAATCTCATCCTCAAAACCTTAGCTTCTCTTGCTGTAAGGCTGCCTAATATGTCATCAGTAGCACCCTCGAGGTTTTCTTCTATAGCGGCAATATCAGGTGCATCGATAGAAGTATCTTCAATAAAGTCACCCAAGGTTGTATCCTCTTCATCTCCGATTGGAGTCTCGGTTGAAATCGGCTCTTTAGCTATTTTTAATACCCTTCTAACCTTATCTTCTGGAAGATCCATGCGCTCACCTAATTCTTCAGGGGTAGGTTCTCTTCCCATTTCTTGAACCATCTGGCGCGACACACGATTAAGCTTATTAATAGTTTCTATCATATGGACGGGTATACGAATAGTTCTTGCCTGGTCAGCGATCGAACGAGTGATTGCCTGACGGATCCACCAAGTGGCATAAGTAGAAAATTTATATCCCCTTCTATACTCAAATTTATCAACTGCTTTCATCAAGCCAATATTACCTTCTTGAATAAGATCTAAGAACTGAAGTCCTCTATTAGTATATTTTTTGGCTATAGAGATAACTAATCTGAGATTCGCCTCTACCATATCTTTCTTAGCTCTTCGTATTTTCGCTTCGCCTATAGACATCTTTCTGTTTATATCTTTAATTTCACTAACAGGTAATTGAATAATTTTCTCAAGTTTAGAAAGTTTATTTTGCAATCTAATGATCTCAGCCAGATTTTCTTTTACTTCTTTTGCCCAAGGTTTTCTCGATTTAGCTACCTTTTCAGACCAAGAAGCGTCAGCTTCGTTTCCTGCATACTCTTGGATGAATTCTTTTCTAGGCATCTTTCCCCTCTTAACATAGATGGTAAAAAGATATTTTTCAACTTCTCTAATAATTTCGAGGGCGTCTCTTGCGGGATCAGCTATTATTTCGAATTGAGTGGGAGATAATTTAAGAAATTGAAAAATTTCACCTAATTTTTCTTGTTCTTGAATAGCTGCTTTGCTTGTTCTTGTTCTTGCACAAGCTTTATTCGATTTATTGAATTGCCTTTTAAGTGCACTAAAGCGTTTCTTAACTTCAACAGGATCAGGGCCCGAGGCTTCTTCTTCATCAGATTCACCCTTCTCTTCTTTCTCTTTCTTTTGGGCTAAAGCAGGCGGTGGAATACCTTCTTCTATATCCATGAATCCAACTAACACTTCTGATAACCTTCTATCGCCTGATACAACCTCTTGATATTCATCTAAAATTCTATCGACAATACCTGGGTAAAAACAACAAGCCTGTAGTAATTCTCTTGCACCTTCTTCAATTCTTTTTGCTATTGCTATTTCACCTTCCCTTGTAAGAAGGTCTACTGTACCCATTTCTCTCATATAGAGACGAACTGGATCAGTCGTCCTTCCTACCTCAGACTCAACAGTAGTCAATGTCGTTCTGGTATCTGCAATAGTTTCTGGAGCTGCCTCAGAATTGTCATCATTGGCGGAATTATTTGATTCAAGTACTTCTATACCAATATCCATCAACATCTGAATAGTCTCTTCAACCTGGTCAGGATCAGATATATCTTCAGGTAGCATGGAGTTTATGTCCTCGTAGGTAAGAAAACCTTGGTCTTTTCCCTTATCTACAAGTTCTCTGAGTCCTGAATTTTCAAGATCTTCCTCTCCAAATAGAGCCTCATCAGAGGCTTCAACAGCCTCTAATTCTTTTTCTTTTGACTCAACTGGTGAATTTTTTGCTTTTCTTGCCATAACAAATTTTAAGGGGTGGCAATTATATTAGTTTTTTCTACAAAATGCCTAACTTTTAATTTAATTAGCCTTTTTGACTAAGTTCTCTCAATAGATTCTTCTCTGGCTCTTCAAGTCGATGAAGATTAGTCAACAAATGTTGTTGGAGCTCAAAAGTTTCATCCTCGGATAATTCTCCTGTCTCAAATATTTCTTTTAGCTCGATTATTCTTGTTACAGAATCAGATTGCTTCAATTTAGATATACAGTCATTCAAATAATCAAAGGCATTTTGCTCGTCTACGGCATCGTGTACTGAAATCAAAGCACCTATGAAAGAAGCTGATTCCTTATCTAGTGTGCTTAAGAGATCAGAAATACCTGCATCAGGATTTTCTTTAAAAAACGATACTATTGTTATCATTAGCTGAACTTCAGGCTGATGAAAATCACTGAATTTTTCATGATCATTGATCTCATTAGCCAAGTAGGGATAAGTTAGAACTAATGATAAAATTTTAGATCCTAATAAGGTAGAGTCATAACTTATTTTATTTTCTCCAAGATCGGATGTAGGATTTTTGATTTCACGCCTAGGATAACTTATTTTTTTGCTATGAGTTTTGATATCTTTAATTTCTAAACCTGTAATCTTAGAAACCTCACCTTCCAATAATTTCTTAATCGAACTTTCTTGCATACCAGATAGTAATTCCATAGCTTTAGACGCCAGTGAAGCTTTCTGTTCTAATGAAGTAACTTCAGAAGCCATAGTTAATCTATCTATGAAATATTCAGATAATAATGTTGCATTTTTAGATTTTACTTTAAATTCCTCCACAGAATTTTTCTCTAACAAACTAGCGGGATCCTCTCCTTCAGGTAGAAAGAGAAATTTTATCGTCTTACCATCGGTTACTGCTGGTAAAACATTTTTTAGAGCACCCCATGCAGCTCCTCTTCCGGCATCATCACCATCAAAGCAAAAGATTATTTCGTTTACTACTTGCAGAAGCTTTTGAATGTGGAATCTGTTCGTTGCAATTCCCAATGTAGCGACTGAGTTTGTCATGCCATGTTCATACATAGCTATAGAATCCATATAACCTTCAACTACAAAGATTTCTTTCAAATCCTTTCTAAATTCTAAGGCCTCATATAATCCATAAAGTTCTCGATTTTTCTGAAAAACTTGAGTTTCTCCAGTATTTAAATATTTCGGTTGATCATCAGGATTCATGATTCTGCCACCAAAACCAACCACTCTCCCTTTCCGATCTTTTATTGGAAACATTAACCTATCTCTAAAGAAATCAAATAACTTATCGTCTTTATTCTTTTTTGCTAAACCTGCTTTAATTAGCACTTCTTCTTTTATGCCTTTGTTTAGCATCTCTTTAGAAAGTGCATCCCAAGAATTAGTAGCATATCCTAGAGAGAATTTTCTACAGACTTCACTCGAAATCTTTCTATTGTTAAGTATGTAATTTCGAACATGCTCCGAATCCTTGGACTTTGATAAGTTCTTTTCAAATATCTCCATTGCCATTTTTAATGCAGTGTATAGAGGATCTTTTTCACTTGTAAAAGACTGGTTATTTTCATAGGGGACTTCTATACCAGCTCTTGCTGCCAGTGCCTCTACAGATTCTATAAAATCATATCCTTGATGGGACTGTAAGAAACCAATCACATTCCCTGTAGCTCTACATTTAAAACAATAATAAAATTGTTTCTGGTCACTGACACTAAAGGATGGATTTTTTCCATCATCACAAAAAGGGCATTGACCAAAATGATCTTTACCTTTCTTTTTCAGAGGTAAATAAGATTCCACTAAAGAAACAATGTCAGTCATATCCACGATTTCTGTAATGAAATCTTTAGGTATAGAACCTGACATTAATACTTACTCCTAAACCAATCTTCCAAAATAATTTGTGCAGAAATACTATGTTTATTTCTTGAATCTTTTATTCCCATCTGGATATTTTCTAACCTCTCTTTAGCCTCTCTGCTGGACAATCTCTCATCGGTTTTTTCTATAGCTATATCATATCTTTTATTCAGAGCAGTAGAAAATTTATCGGATGAATCTTGAATCTTACTCCTAGTTCCATCCATATTTAATGGATCGCCTACAATAAATAAGTTGGGGTTCCATTCTTTGACGATCATATCTAATTCTACCCAGTAAGGTAAGCCATCATTTGCACGAATAGAGTAAAAAGTAGAAGCTGTTTTAGTGATTTCTTGTCCTATCGCAATACCAATATTCTTAGTACCAAAATCAAAAGCCATTATGACTCTAGGAGAATCCTTGCTCATTTAGAAAATTCTTCGACCGATTCAATAAAAATTTCAGCTACGTCGATATCGCAAAGCTCTTTATATTCCTTAAAGCAAGTCGGACTTGTTACATTTATCTCCGTTAGATAATCTCCAATAATATCAAGACCTACTAATAAAAGTCCTTTTTCAACTAATGATGGGCCCACTTCTTCACATATCCACAAATCTCTATCTGATAGAGACTTTGCAACCGCAGAAGCACCTGCAGCTAAGTTACCGCGAAGCTCACCTTCCGCAGGCACTCTAGCAATGGAAGCACTCATAGGTTTCCCATTCACAATCAGAATACGTTTATCTCCTTCGGTTATTTCAGGTATGAATTCTTGGATCATGACCTTTTCAGTGAAATGATCAGTGATTGTTTCTAAAATGACATTTAAATTTGGATCATTAGCCTTCACTCTAAAGATAGAAGCACCACCCATTCCATCTAGTGGCTTAATGACAGTATCTTTATTTTCCACTACAAAATCGGTTAGGAAGTCTTTACGACTAGTAACAAGATGTTTAGTACAACATTGAGGAAATTCGGTGGCATAAACCTTTTCATTACAGTCTCTCAAGCTTCTAGGATTATTAAAGATATTAACTCCTTGTCTCGCAGCCATTTCTAAAACGTAAGTGTTGTAAATATATCCGGAATTAAAAGGAGGATCTTGCCTCATTAAAATTGTATCGAGTTCGCTGAGTTCAATTATTTTTTCCTCTTCTTTGGTGAACCAGTCCGATGGATCATTTCTAACCTCCATTTTATTAGAACTTGCACAGGGAATACCCGATTTAATGAATAAAGAATCAGGAGTAAAATAAATGATTTCATGACCTTTTCTTTGAGCTTCGATCATCATCGCTAAAGTGCTATCTTTTTTGAAATTGATAGTCTCGATGGGATCCATAACAACACCTAGCTTCATCTTAAGTCTGACTCCTGAATTAAAATTCCTTTGCACCATATCTTAAAGCACTTATAACTGATATTGCTGCAGTTTCTGCTCTTAAAATACGCGATCCTATAGTAACAGGTATAAAGCCATCTTCTTTCAAACACCTAATCTCCTCCTCAGTGAAATCACCCTCAGGTCCAATAGCGATTGAAATAGAATCTTTAATTTCAATTTCTGACAACATTATTTCTGCCTCTGGATAGAGAACTATCTTGATATCGGAATTGATTACCTTAGACCAATCCTCAATCTTGAGAGGCTCAGTTATTTCGGGAATCCAATTCTCGCCACATTGTGCGCATGCTCCTTTAGCTATTTGATTCCATTTTTCTATTCTTTTCTCTAAATTAACATTTGTTCTATTTACTGTGACTCTTTCAGTCAACAAGGGTGAAAATCTCCCAACACCTAATTCTGTAGCCTTTTGGATTGTTAAGTTAAAAGGATCATTCTTTATCAGAGACTGACCTAAATTAATTTGAATTCCATGTCTATTAGATAGTGGATAATTTTCTATGATTAAAATCTTAAGAATTTTCTTATCAATATTTAAAATCTCAGCTAAAGCCGAGTTCCCCTTCCCGTCGAAAACAGTAAACTTATCCCCGACTCTTTTCCTAAGAACATTAAGTTCATGATGAAAATCTTTTTTATATAGAGACATAACTTCCTCTTTAATATAGGGAAGATCTAGAAATGTTCTTGTGTAGTCAGTATTACTCATCAAAGGATATATTAAATCATCAAATCTATTTTTAGGGCATCATAAAAAATAACTGTTCAGTATTTCACTAAACTCCTTGAAAGAAAAAATATGTTGGGTATTATTCGTAGTCCCTTCAGTAAATAAAGATGACGAAAATTTAGTTAAGTGATAGAGAAAAAGAAAAAGAAATTCAACGGTGAAGGCAAGCAGTTAGGTCATCAAGTTTCCAAGAGTATGCGCAAGTATTTCGAGCAGTTAGATGGCGAGAATCCTACTGATATTTATAATATGGTTCTAAAAGAAGTTGAACTTCCTCTGCTAGAGATCGTGATGAAGCAGTGTGATGGTAATCAATCAAAGGCCAGTAAGATATTAGGCATAAATAGAGGTACCCTTAGAACTAAACTAAAGGAACACAATCTACTCTAAACTATAGATGGCTCAAACTGCCAACCCAAAGATTAAAAGAGCTTTAGTAAGTGTGTCTGATAAAGATGGCATTGTTGATTTTTGTTCATCGTTATCTAATGATTTGGGGATAGAAATCATTTCTACAGGAGGTACTCTAAAAACTCTTTTAGATGCAGGAATCAATGCAATAGATATTTCAAAGCATACCGGATTTCCTGAAATGATGGATGGGAGAGTGAAAACCCTTCATCCAAAAGTGCACGGAGGCATACTTGCCAGAAGAGATATCGATCAGCAGGTCATGTTAGAGAATGGGATAAAAGAAATTGACTTAGTAATTGTAAATCTTTATCCATTTATTGAAACCATCGCAAAAGAAAATACTACGCTTGAGACTGCAATCGAAAATATTGATATCGGTGGACCTAGTATGGTTAGGTCAGCCGCAAAAAATAATTTATATGTGGGTGTGGTAGTGGAGCCAAATGATTATGAAGAAATCCTTCGAGAGATTAAAGATAACGACGGCTCACTTACATTAGATACTAGAAGAAATTTATCGGCCAAAGCATTTAGCCATACAGCAAATTATGATTCGGCAATCTCGGACTACCTCAACCGAAATCAAACAGCGAAACCTAAGTATTTGTATGGCAGATATCAGCTTAAACAAGAACTGAGATATGGTGAGAATCCGCACCAATCAGCAGCCTTCTATATCAATACAAGTCAGTCCGATGGAAATAACGTCTCATCTGCCGAACAGATACAAGGCAAAGAGCTTTCCTACAATAATATTGCGGACACAGACGCTGCCTACGAGTGTGTGAAAGTTTTTTCTGAACCAGCTTGCGTAATAGTAAAACATGCCAATCCTTGTGGAATAGCAATTGGGTCTAATATTAAAGAAGCTTATGAAAAAGCTTTTGCTTCAGATGAAACATCAGCATTTGGCGGAATAATAGCTTTTAATCGCTCACTTGATCAATCTACAACTAATAAAATTATTGAAAATCAGTTTGTGGAGGTAATAATTGCTCCAGGAGTAGATCATCAAGCACGTGAAATCCTATCTAAAAAAGAAAATGTCAGACTTTTAGATACTAAGGAATTGGGTGAACCTGCAAAAGAACCAAGAATATTGAGTGTAAATGGTGGATTGTTAATCCAAGATAATGACTTAGCAGTTATCTCAAATGAAGATCTAAAAGTGGTATCTAAGCGGAAACCGAGTAAAGATGAAATAGAAAACTGTCTTTTCGCTTGGAAAGTATGTAAATTTGTTAAATCAAATGCCATTGTTTATACAAAAGATAATCAAACGATTGGTATAGGTGCCGGACAGATGAGTAGGATTGATAGTGCACAAATAGCTGCATCTAAAGCGGTCGAAAGAGGCTTTGAAACAAAAGGATGTTCTATGGCGTCCGACGCTTTCTTTCCTTTCAGAGATGGAATTGATGCTGCAGCTAAAATAGGAATTACCTCTGTCATCCAACCCGGAGGTTCGATGCGCGATCAAGAAGTAATAGATGCCGCTGATGAAGCTGGTATGGCCATGTTATTCACTGGCGTGCGACACTTTAGACATTGATAAATGAAGGTCTTAATAGTTGGGTCAGGCGGTAGAGAGCATGCCCTCTCGTGGAAAATATCTAAAAGCCCTTTAGTAAAAGAAATTTTTGTTGCTCCAGGAAATGGGGGAACAGAATTGGAAAATTCTGTCATCAATATTGATATACATGCTGATGATATCGATGGACTGAAGCAATTCGCCCTTAATGAACAAATCGATTTAACCATCATTGGACCAGAAAATCCTTTGGTCAATGGCATAGCAGATAAATTCGAAGAGTCAGGATTAAGGTGTTTTGGACCATCAAAAGGAGCCGCACAACTTGAAGGATCCAAGGAGTTCATGAAGGACTTCCTGAAAAAATATAATATACCTACAGCGGAATATTCAGTGTTTACCGACTCCATTAAAGCGCTCGACTACGTAAGAGAAAAAGGATGTCCTATTGTAATCAAGGCTGATGGGCTAGCTGCCGGAAAAGGTGTAACAATTGCAAATAATATTGATGAGGCCAAAGAGGCGATAGATCTGGCGCTTGAATCTAGAATTTTTGGGGAAGCCGGAAGAAAAATTGTCATAGAAGAATTCTTGAGTGGAGAAGAAGCAAGTTTTATCGTAATGACAGATGGAATTAATGCTATCCCCTTTCCAACTTCACAAGATCACAAAGCAAGAGATGAAATGGACAAGGGACCAAATACTGGTGGTATGGGTGCATATTCTCCAGCGCCAGTAGTTGATAGCATTGTCCATAAGAAGATCATGCAGGATGTAATATATCCTACCTTAAAAGGCTTGCAAGAAGAGGGTTTTAAGTACATTGGTTTTTTATATGCTGGGATGATGATAGATCAAAATAAAAATCTAAAAGTATTAGAATTTAATTGCCGTTTTGGTGATCCTGAGACACAGCCCATAATGATGAGACTCGAATCTGATCTAGCTGACCTCTGTTTTAAAGCATGTGAAAGTGATCTTAGCAATCAAACGCTTCAGTGGAATGAAAAAAAATCTCTAGGGGTGGTTATTGCTGCAGAAGGATATCCTTCTAACTATGAAATAAATAAAGAGATTAAAAACATCCCTTTAGAAAAAAATGATCTTAAGGTTTTCCATGCCGGTACTAGATTCCAAGAAGATAGCTTAACTTCAAATGGAGGAAGGGTAATGTGCGTCACTGCACTGGGCTCTTCGATTCAATCTGCTCAAAAAAAAGTTTATAATGCGATATCGGAAATTACCTATGAAGATGCTTTTTACAGAAAAGATATAGGTTACAGAGCAATAGCTAGAGAAGAAGAAAAATGAGCTTAATAGATAAATTTATCACTGAGATTGATAAAGGTTTAAAGTTTTCTACACAAAACTACCAGAAAGAATCAAGACAATATCCTGCACAAAACATTGAAGAAGACTCTTTGAATGAACTTGATAGAAGTATTTCTGCAAGCTTGATGAGAATAAATCATGCTGGTGAAGTTTCTGCTCAAGGCTTATATAGAGGCCAGGCCCTAACGGCTAGACTTGATGGCACAAGAGAAAAAATGGATGAAGCGGCTGAAGAA
>CACLEI010000017.1 GCA_902605935.1 uncultured SAR86 cluster bacterium
AGTAATTAAATCTCAGACATTAAATGGAAAATACGCGCCTTATGTTCCTGGATGGGATTGTCATGGCTTGCCTATTGAACTAAATGTTGAGAAGAAGAAAGGCAAAGCAGGTCACAAGATTTCTGTATCTAAATTTAGAGAAGCTTGCAGGGAATATGCCCAGTCACAGATAGATATACAAAAGAAAGATTTCAAGCGATTGGGAATTATTGGAGATTGGGATAATCCATATGTAACTATGGACTTTGCTTTTGAGGCGAACATTATCAGGTCCTTAGGCAGAATAATTGAAAAAGGACATCTTCAAAGAGGAGATAAGCCTGTTCACTGGTGTGTCGATTGTGGTTCAGCTTTAGCTGAAGCTGAAGTTGAGTATCAAGACAAGATATCAACTTCTATCGATTTTATTTTTCCAATTGATAATAAAAATATATCAGAGATTTTTTCTTGTTCCTCAACTAATGATTCTTATGTTGCGAGTTGGACGACTACTCCATGGACTTTACCTGGGAATCTAGCTTTGACAATAAATGAATCATTTACCTATGAATTAATAGAGATACTTCATGATAATAAACCAATAAATATAATTCTTGCTCAAGATTTAGTGGATTCCACCCTAGAAAGGATTGGCGTGGATAAATTTACTTCTCTTGGAACTTGTAAAGGTACTGATCTGCTAGGTTTTAAAGCTAAGCACCCTTATCTTGATAGAAATTCTCTAATAATATCGGGTGATCATGTTACAACTGATGCAGGAACAGGAATAGTGCATACCGCACCAGGTCATGGGCTAGAAGATTATGCTGTATGCAAGGAAAATGGTATTGATGTTCTAAATCCAGTTAAAGGAAATGGGACTTACAATGAGGACGTAGAACATTTTGCAGGGCAATTTGTCTTCAAAGCTAATGACAACATAACAAATCTTTTAGAAGAGCGAGGAGTTTTATTATCTAAATCGTCTTACGAACATAGCTACCCCCATTGCTGGAGGCATAAAACCCCAGTAATGTTTAGGGCAACACCTCAATGGTTTATTTCTATGGAGGAAAAAGATCTACTACGACAGGCTCAAGGTTCTGTCGATTCTGTTAACTGGGCACCAACATGGGGTCAGGCCAGAATGAGTTCAATGCTAGAAGAACGTCCAGATTGGTGTATATCTAGACAAAGGTCTTGGGGTGTTCCTATTGCTTTACTGATACATAAAGAAACAGGAGAGCTCCATCCAGAAACCAGAAAAATAATAGAAAAAGTAGCTGATTTAGTTGAATCAGAAGGCATCCAAGCTTGGCATGATATAGAAATTAAAGATTTGATTGATGATCATGAGTCTTTCGAAAAAATAACAGATTGTCTAGATGTTTGGTTTGATTCAGGTGTTACTCATGCTTGTGTATTAGACGTGAATGAAGATTTACAGTTTCCTGCTGATCTATATTTAGAAGGTTCTGATCAGCACCGAGGATGGTTTCAGTCATCATTACTTACAAGTATTGCGATGAAAGAGGTTCCGCCTTACAAGGCAGTTTTGACTCATGGTTTTGTAGTTGATGCTGAAGGAAAGAAGATGTCTAAATCTCTAGGAAATGTCATTTCTCCTCAAAAAGTATGGGAGACGATGGGTGCTGATGTTTTAAGAACATGGGCGGCATCTACTGACTACACTAAAGAAATTGTTCTTTCCGATGATATTTTAAAAAGATCATCTGATTCCTACAGGAGAATAAGAAATACAATAAGATTTTTATTAGGAAACTTAAGTGATTATTCTGGACAAAAACTGGCACCTGAAAAACTTACAGAATTAGATAAATGGATGGTTCTTAAGACTAAAAATCTTCAAGAGGAGATAATAGAAGACTATCTAACTTATGACTTTCATCACGCGTTTCAAAAAATTCATAATTTTTGTGCAAATGATTTAGGTGGATTTTATTTAGACATACTAAAAGATAGACTTTACACAGCTAAATCAACATCTGATGCTCGTCTATCTGCACAGATTGCTCTTTCCAATATTTTGCAAGCATTATTAAGATGGATTAGTCCAATTCTATCTTTTACTGCAGAAGAAGCATGGCAGCTATTGAATAATGATACTAAATCAGTCCATCTCCTTGAGTGGTTTGAGGAATGGGATGAGATAGGCAACTTGAAGTTCTCTAATGATGAATGGACCAAGATTTTAGAAATCAGATCAGAAGTGAATAAGCATATAGAAGAAGCAAGAAATAAAGAAATTATAGGATCTTCATTAGAAGTGGAGTTGGAGTTATTTTGTGAAAAAGATATTAAAAATCTTCTTGATAAATTTTCTAGTGAATTAAGATTTATTTTCATCACTTCTGAAGCAAAAGTCTCAGATATAGGTCAACAAGGTAATGGTTCAGCCATTCAAGGAATGAGAGTTCAAGTAAAGAAGACTAATCACCAAAAATGCGTTCGTTGCTGGCACAGCAGACCAGAAGTTGGAACAATTAAAGGACATGAATCCATTTGTCAGAGATGTTATGACAATGTCAAAGGAAATGGTGAAATAAGGATTTTTGCCTAATTGTGACTTATTCACATGAAAAAGATTATTCTCCTTGTATCTCTTATTTTTACAGATCAACTAAGTAAGTATCTTATAGTAAAAAATTTTTCCTTAGGGGAGAGTTTAAACTTGCTACCCATTTTAGATATTTATTTGATATTTAATACTGGTATAGCTTTCAGTTTATTCGATGATGGAGGAGATTTAGGGAGATGGATTCTAGTCACTTTAGTTTCATTTGTTTGTTTGTATCTGGTTTATATTTTGGTAGTTGAAACTTTAAATAAATATGAATCCTTAGCATTATTATTCATACTGTCAGGAGGGATTGGAAATTTAATAGATCGTTGCTTTAGAGGTCATGTAATTGATTTCATTAATTTTTACTATGAAAACTACTCATTCTATATTTTTAATTTTGCGGATTCATTTATAACAATTGGAGTAATAATTTATATTCTTGATATAGTAATTTCAAAATTTAGACTAAATGGAAATAAGACTAGCTAATACTCGTGGTTTCTGTGCAGGAGTAGACAGAGCCATAGAGATCGTTAAGAAGGTTATCGAAATGCATGGCGCTCCTGTATACGTAAAACATGAGGTAGTCCATAACAAAACCGTTGTTGAAGAATTAAAACGATTAGGTGCAATTTTTGTAGAAGATATTAAAGAGATACCAGAGGGGGAGGTCGTTGTTTACAGTGCTCATGGTATTTCAAAAGCAGTTGAATTTGAATCTGAAGTCAGAAAACTAGATGTATTTGATGCGACATGTCCTTTAGTAAGTAAGGTACATGCTGAAGTAAATACATATGCGAAGATGGGGTTTGATTGTTTGCTAATCGGTCATAAGAATCATCCCGAAGTTGAGGGAACAATGGGACAGTTTGATACATCATTTGGCGGAACAATTTCTCTTATTGAAGATATATCAGATGCTAAAAAGTTAAATTTTAAAGATTCGTCTCGTTTGGCATTTGTGACGCAGACCACTTTATCTGTAGATGATACGAAAGAAATAAAAGATTTTCTGATTGATAGATTTCCAGATATCAAGGGCCCAAAGAAAGATGATATTTGTTATGCAACCCAAAATCGACAGGATGCGATTAAGCAATTAGCACTTGAGTCGGATCTAGTGTTAGTTATTGGTTCTGAAAATAGTTCTAACTCCAATAGACTGAGAGAAATAGCTGAACGATCAGGAGTTGAGGCTTATCTAATTGATACTATCGGTGATTTACCTTCAGATTGCTTAAAAGGCAAATCTAAAATTGGCCTTACTTCAGGAGCTTCTGCTCCAGAACACCTTGTGTCAGAAGTTATAGATAAACTTACTTCATGTTATGGGTTTAATTTGGTAGGAAATAAAAAAAGAACTGACGAAGGAATATCTTTTAGATTACCCAAAGGCTTAAGATAAGCTACTTGGAACTTTCTCGAACATAAGATGCCTAAGAATTAAAGAGGTGAAGAATATGAAATTAAAATATTTTATTGGGACATCATTAATTGGACTGCTCTCTTTAAAGGCTAGCACAGCTTCTAATATGTCAGGACAACTAAATGAAATGGATATTGATAAGGATGGAACCATCAGTCTTGAAGAGTTTAATTCAAATACTTTAAACCGTTTTAGCTTGATGGATCTGGATAGTGATGGAACTCTTTCAAAAGAGGAGTTTCTTGCATCAAGCAATTTACGTTTTGAGAAAATGGATTTAAATTCTGATGGAGTACTCAAAAGAAGAGAAATAAGAAAAGGTTTAAAGCAAGCCAGAAAAGATAAGAAGACTAATAACGTTAGAGAAAAAAAACAGCCAAAACCTTTCTTAAAGCAATATAGGAATTCCTTTGCAGATTGATCAATCATTTTATTTAAAGGAAGCGAAAATCTGCTTGTCAGAAAATTGTTCTGAGCGAATGACAGAAGAAATTTCACTTCTTGTGATACATAACATCAGCTTACCTCCCGGTGAATTCGGAGGAGGTTATATTGAAAAACTTTTTACTAATAGTTTAGATCCAAATAACCATCCTTATTTTAGTGAAATATATGATTTAAAGGTTTCTAGTCATCTTTTAATAGAGAGAGATGGATCACTAGTTCAGTTTGTACCATTTAATAAGAAAGCTTGGCATGCAGGTGTGTCATCATTTAAAGGTCGCGAAAATTGTAATGAATTTTCCATAGGAATTGAGCTTGAGGGTACTGATGAAAATGCATATACAGATGATCAGTATCGTGCCTTAATAGATATAACCAAAGAATTGATGCTTGTTTTTCAAGATATAAAAAAAGAAAATATTGTTGGGCATTCTGATATTGCACCTGGCAGAAAGACAGATCCTGGAAAGGCATTTAATTGGCATTATTACTTATCTAACCTAGTGTAAATCTTTTTGGTAACTCATGAGAGTGTTACACTTCAAGTGTTTGCTAATTATTTTCATAATGTGATTGGCAGATTTTTAGTAAAAGTAATTTGGAGGTAAGAATTATGGCTTCTTTTGATATTAAATCTGAGCTTGATCATCATGAGCTTACTAATGCCGTAGATCAGGCTAATAGAATTTTACAAAATAGATTTGACTTTAAAGGTACTGGAGCTGAATTTAGTATCAGTGAAAAACAGATAGATTTATCTGCGAATGAAGAATTCCAAATTCATCAAATGTCTCCTTTACTTAACGAATCTCTTGCCAAAAGAGGAATTGATCTAAAAAGCTTAAAACCCCGAGAAATTCAAGTATCTGGAGGATCGGCCCAACAAACCATAGACTTGCAAGAAGGGATTGATAAAGAGCTAGCAAAAAAAATAACTGCCCTGGTCAAGCAATCAAAGTCGAAAACTCAAGCCTCTATTCAGGGAGATAGCATAAGGATTACTGGAAAAAAAAGAGATGAACTGCAAGCTATTATTCAGCTTATAAAAGATCAGAGTTATGATATTCCTTTGCAGTTTGTTAACTTCAGAGACTAAATTTCTAAATGTTAAAGAACTTTACCATAGGTAGCTTAGGCTTCTCGTCGGGCTTGCCTTATATTCTGATTTTTTCAACTTTGGGTGTTTGGTTAGCGGATATTGGTATTGATCTTTCCCTGATAGGCTTTTTTGCATGGATAGTCTTAACATATTCCTTAAAGTTTCTATGGGCACCATTAGTAGATAATTTTTCAGTACCTTTTCTTAATAGACTTGGCTATAGAAAGAGTTGGATATTGCTATCTCAAATATCTATAGCGATTTGTCTCCTGCTTCTTTCTGTTGTTAACCCACTTGATAGTTTGCAGGTGTTTGCGTTAATTGCTTTTCTGGTAGCCTTTTCAGGATCGATACAAGATATTGCCATTGATGCTTTTAGAATTGAGCTTGCAGATTTAAATCAGCAAGGCAACTTAGCAGCTAGTTATCAATTTGGTTACAGAATGGCGATTCTAATTTCAAGCTCATTCGCATTAATTTTTGCTTCAGATTATGGTTGGACTTTAACTTACCAAGTCATGTCTTTTCTGATGTTAATCGGCATCATAGGTGTCTTGATTTGTCCTGAAGAAGTAAATGTCAATTTAAAAAGAGTAACGCTACAGAATTCTATAGTTGAACCTTTGAAAGATTTTGTTACAAGATTTGGACTATATTTTGCATCCTTTCTTCTCATGATTGTTGCAACCTATCGGCTAACCGATATCGTCATGGGCCCTATGGCCAGTCCATTCTATTTAGAAAAGGGATATACGCTTAAGGAAATTGGTTATATTGTTAAAGTTGTTGCTGTCATTGCTTCGATAGTTGGGTTTTTTTTAGGAGGCCTTTTGGTTCAAAGGCTAGGAGTAAAAGTTACTCTCATTATCGGCGCTTTTCTTGTGTTGATGACTAATCTATCTTTTTCATTGATAGCCATACTTGAAAAGGACTTATATCTTCTTGGCTGGGTCGTTGGAGCGGATAGTTTGGCGGCTGGAGTTGTAGGCACAGCAAATATAACTTTTCTTACAAGTCTAGTTTCAAAAAAATATACGGCTGTTCAATATGCTCTTCTTACTTCCTTCATGATGTTACCTGGTAAATTATTTAGTGGTTTTTCAGGAATGTTAGCGAATTTCTTTAAATATGAATTTGGTGAAGAAATGGGATGGATGACTTTTTTTATATTCACATCTTTTTTAACGCTGCCCAGTTTATTGCTGCTTTTTTATTACATTAAACGTAATAATCTTAATGATTAGAACGTATAGATTTGTATTTCTATTCTTAGTTTTATTTATAAGTTATGCCGCAGTCACTCCCTCGGAAGGTGGTGCATCTGTACCTTATATAGACAAGCTTCTTCATTTCTCTGCATTTTTAATATTGACTCTTTTTATGGACCTTTCCATAAAAAGGCCTTTACCTTTTAATACAGCCGCATTGATTTTTCTTATTTTGTATGCATTCTTTATAGAATTAGTGCAATACTTTTTACCTTATAGATCAGCAGAGGTTTTCGATTTCGTCTCGGATCTACTAGGAATACTTGTTTATTTATATTTTGCCCCAAAGATTAAGATAAGACATACGCGATGAGAAACTTTTTTTTATTTTTAATAATATTTCCTTTCATAGAAATATATACCCTCATAGCTATAGGAGGAAGCATTGGTGCTTTTAACACCATGCTCTGGATTTTCTTTTCAGGAATAATGGGATTGTATTTATTGCGTAATCAAGGGTTAAAGACACTACTGGATATACAATCCAAAAAATCTGTTTTTGAACCAACCGCAGATAATTTTCTAAAGACAATTTTTACACCTATAGGTGGGTTCTTTCTTTTAATTCCGGGTTTCATAACAGATGTTATTGGTATTTTGATTCTTTTACCTATAACTCGTATATTCATTTTAGGGCTTCTCTTTAGTTATCTCAGGCCAATTGGACAAGGAACTGGCACAAATAAAAATAATGGTGACTGGATAGAAGGTGAATATAGGAAAGATAAATAGAAAAAAAACTTGAAAAATCCTTGAAAACCCCAAGATATTCAATGTGAGAGGTCAGCACTTTAAAAATTCAGGATTGACGTGTGCTTTCAACTGATTAGAATGTCGAGCCTTTCATGATAACAATTTAAATTTTTATTAAATTTTTGGAGAAAATAGATGAAATTTAGACCACTAGCAGATCGTGTCTTAGTTAGACGCACTGATGAAGAGCAAACTACTGAGGGTGGTATTGTTCTACCTGGATCAGCAGCAGAAAAACCGTCTCAAGGTGAAGTAATAGCTGTAGGGCCTGGAAAAACTATGGATAACGGCGATTTACAAGCTGTTTCAGTGAGCGAGGGCGATTTAGTCGTTTTCGGTCAGTATGCCGGAAGCAATACGGTAAAGGTAGATGGGGATGAACTTGTAATTCTTAATGAACAAGACATCCTTGGTGTTTTAGAAAATTAATTTATAAAAGAGAGGAATATAATGGCCAAAGAAGTCAAATTTAGTGATGTCGCTCGCCAAGGTATGTTGGCAGGAGTAAATATACTTGCAGATGCTGTAAAAGTGACATTAGGTCCGAAAGGAAGAAATGTAATTTTAGATAAGTCATTTGGGGCTCCCACGGTAACAAAAGATGGTGTTTCGGTTGCTAAAGAAATCGAACTTCAAGATAAATTTGAAAACATGGGTGCGCAAATGGTGAAGACCGTTGCATCTCAAACTTCAGATGAAGCTGGTGATGGAACAACAACAGCTACAGTATTAGCTCAATCTATAGTTAACGAAGGGCTTAAGTCTGTTCAAGCTGGGTTTAACCCAATGGACCTAAAAAGAGGTATAGACAAAGCGGTCGCCGCTGCAGTTGAAACTCTTCAGGATGCATCCGAACCATGTGAGGATGATACAGCGATAGCTCAAGTAGGAACTATATCTGCGAATAGCGATACTGCTGTTGGCGAAATTATTGCTGAAGCAATGCAAAAAGTTGGAAAAGAAGGAGTCATAACCGTTGAAGAAGGTTCTGGTATAGAAAATGAGCTAGAAGTAGTTGAAGGTATGCAGTTTGACAGAGGCTATTTGTCTCCTTACTTCATCAATAATCAAGAAAGAATGACTGCAGATTTAGACGATCCGTTTATTCTTTTGCATGATAAGAAAATTTCAAATATTAGAGATCTCTTGCCTTTACTGGAAGCTGTTGCGAAAGCAGGCAGACCACTTCTTGTTTTAGCTGAAGATGTAGAAGGCGAAGCGCTTGCCACTTTAGTTGTTAATAATATGCGAGGCGTAGTTAAAGTAGCTGCGTGTAAGGCACCTGGATTTGGTGATAGAAGAAAAGCTATGCTTGAAGATATTGCTATATTGACTGGTGGAACTGTTATATCAGAGGAAGTTGGACTCTCTTTAGAAGGAGCAACTATAGAAGATTTAGGTCAAGCTAAAAAAGTAGAGCTTAACAAAGAAGATACTACAATCATCGATGGAGCAGGCTCTGCCGATGGTATCTCTGGAAGAGTTAATCAAATCAGAGCTCAAATAGAAGATACTTCATCTGATTATGATAGAGAAAAGCTTCAAGAAAGAGTTGCAAAACTAGCTGGTGGAGTTGCTGTTATTAAGGTAGGAGCTGGATCTGAAATTGAGATGAAAGAGAAAAAAGCCAGAGTAGAAGATGCTCTACATTCAACCAGAGCTGCTGTGGAAGAAGGAGTCGTTGCTGGCGGTGGCGTAGCTTTAGTAAGAGCTCAACAGAAGATCCAAGGTCTTGAAGGAGATAATGAAGATCAGAATGTAGGTATCAACATTGCTCTTAGAGCAATGGAAGCACCTATTAGACAAATTACAAATAATGCCGGTGAAGAAGCTTCTGTTGTCCTTGATAAGATTAAGGAAGGTAAAGGAAACTTTGGTTTCAATGCAGGCTCGGGTGATTATGGAGATATGATCAAGATGGGTATTCTTGATCCAGCGAAGGTTACCAGGACTGCATTACAGGCTGCAGGATCTGTTGCTGGCTTGATGATCACTACAGAAGCCATGATTGCTGACGCTCCGGATGAAGGTGGAGCTGCTGGCGGTATGCCGGGTGGAATGCCTCCAGGAATGGATATGGGCGGCATGGGCGGCATGATGTAAAGAAAAAGCCCTTCGGGGCTTTTTTCTTGCCTGAAAGAAATAATTTATTAGTCTTAGCTAATTAGGTATCATTTACTTTTTATAAGGGAGGGATTATGGACGAACTATTTAATATGTTATTCAGATTCGGTCACGTACTTGTCGGAATAGCTTGGATTGGCCTTTTATACTATTTTAATTTTGTACAAACAGAATATTTCAAGGAAGCTGAGGATGATGCAAGAAAGGATGCAGTTGCAAAATTGGCACCAAGAGCGCTTTGGTGGTTTAGATGGGCAGCATTCCTAACTTTCTTAACTGGGTTAGCACTTTTGCACTATATTTCTGTAAAAATAACTCTCGAAATTATTCTAGGAGCAACGATGGGTACACTAATGATGCTCAATGTTTGGGGAATAATTTGGCCTAATCAGAAAATAGTAATTGGTATAAAAGAAGGAGATGCTGCAGTAGCTGGTCCTAAAGCAGCTTTAGCCTCCAGGACAAATACACTTTTTTCTGTAGGTATGCTTTATTTCATGGTTGCTTCTGCGCATTATCCAGCCTCAGGTCAGATTTTAGGCGCCAATTTAGAAATGACAGGACTGCTAGTAGGCTTAGCAATTATTTTTGCAATTCAAGCAAATGCAATTTGGGGGAAAATGCTACCAGCTATCACTTCAGTAAGGAGTGTAATAGTTTCTAGTTTTGTTCTATGCATTGCTTTGTCAAGTGTTGCTTATTACTTATAAAATTAGAGTATGAAAAGGGGAGCTTTTAGCTCCCTTTTTTTATTTTAGATAAAGACAACTCGATAAAACCTATTACTAGTATTTTGAGATTTCATTTATAAGAAACTAGTCTTGTTTTTCTATATATATAGACCTACTTGGGAAAGCAAAATCTGATTCATGCGTACTCACTACTTCCATGATCTTAAAGATTAGTTCTTGCTTCACTTGTGAGAATTGTGTGTAGTCAATCACATCCATGTAACACAAAATTGTTAAATCTATTGAACTTGAACCAAGCTCTGTCACTTTTACAAAGTTCTCTTGTCCAGGATTCTGAATAAAATTCTTGCTGTTATTTATATATTCTTCTACATCTTTGCAAATACTTTCAAGCTGTTGAGCCGAGGTGCTGTATACAAGGTTAACCGTCCAAAATATCCTTCTGTAATTCATATTTTGATGATTTATAACTTGCGCATCTGAAAGGTCTGTATTTGGAACAAATACTGGAGAAGTGTCTAGTAACCTTACTTGAGTTGAACGAAAGCCGATTGACTCGACAATTCCATGCAGCCCATCACCAATCCTTATTCTATCCCCTGGTTGGAACCTTTTTTCGCTTAGTATAAATATACCAGCGATTATATTTTTAAACATATCTTGTGCACCGAGAGCTACGGCAACTGAAAAAAGTCCTAGTCCTGCGATAATTGGACCAATTTCAATTCCCCATATGTCAAGCATCATTGTTATACCAACTATCCAAACAAGTACGCTTGCAACTCGACTTAGCCAAGTTGTCATAGCTGGTGTTAACCAGGAATTATCACTAAGTAGGTTTAATAAAGGTGTAGTTAGGTTAGCTAGTGCGCTGAAGATAGTATAAATGACAAGCATTTTAACCAGATTTGTTGCTATCAAATCTAAAGACCCACTAAATGGCAGGTAAGCTGTAATGAGATAAAGTCCAAAAGCTACAGGAATTAATCCAAAAGGACCTCTCAATGATTCTATAATTTCATCATCTAATGTAGTTTCTGATTTCTCAGTAAGTTTTGCTATCTTGTCTAGAAGATAAGTATTCATAAGGGCTCTTGCCACTAAAGATCCCAAAATAATTAGCAAACAGATAATTATATTATCAATACCTATTCCTCTAATCCCTTGTTGCCAGGTCTCTAAAACGAGGTTCCAAAATTCATTAATCATTCTTGTTCCTCATCTTGTTCAATTATTTCTTCGATTATTTCAACTTTAGCCAGCTTGATCACATTGTCTTTAATAAGTACTGTCTCAATTCTATAGTTTTCTATGCTCAAGCCAACATTGGTATCAGGTATAGTTTGAATTTCTTCTAGTATTAAGCCACTCAATGTTTTTGGTCCTTCAGTCGGTAACTCCCATTCAAGTCTTCTGTTAACCTCTCTAATCATCATGCTTCCATCCACCAAATAACTACCATCTGCTTGTGGCATGATATCCATTTTTTCAATAGATTCGGATGTAATTTCTCCAACTATTATCTCAAGAATAGATCTCAATGTGATTATTCCTTCAATATCTCCATATTCATCTACAATCAATCCAACTCTTCTACCTGAAGACTGAAAATTGGCAAGCTGCTTGTATAAAGGTGTATTTTCAGGAACAAACAAAGGCTCACGTAGTTCGTCTTTCAAATTTCGAATTGATTTTATCTCGCTACCTAGAAACTCAGCCTTTTTATTTAAAGACAAAAAACCTTGTATATTGTCTATGGTATCTTCGTAACAAGGCACATAAGTGAAATCAATTTCTTGCAATTGCTTCACTATGTCTTCTATTTCATTATTAAGATCAATACCAATGATTTCATTTTTGGGGATCATCACATCATTAACAGACAGATAATCCATGTCAAAAATACCCATTAACATTTCTTCCTGTCTCTTTGGCACACCTGAAGTTTGCAGTAAAGTTCTTAACTCTTCTGGCTTTAATTCGTCTTTATTAGCATTATCTAAATCTATCCCTATTAGCTTGGTTACATTATTGGAAACAAAACTAACTAGAGTAATTAAGGGACTTAGGATTTTAGATAAAGGTTTTAGCAAGTATGAGGATGGAAATGCAATACTTTCCGGTTTGAGTGCGGCAATTGTTTTTGGCATTACCTCAGCGAATATGATCATAATGATAGTCATAAACACAGTCACAGCTAAAACAGCGTTATCGCTCCATATCCTTATGGCAACTACAGTTGCTAAAGCTGTAGACAAAGTATGAGTAAAATTATTTCCGATTAAAATAACTCCCAAGAGTCTATCTGTTTTTTCCAATAATCTTGAAACTCTCTTAGCAGACTTATTTTTTTCCTTCACCAAGTGCTTTAAGCGATATCTATTAATAGCCATCATGCTGGTTTCAGAACCAGAAAAAAAAGCTGACATCAATACTAAAAAAGCTATTGATGCTAAAAGAATCCATAGGGGAATTTCGTTCAATTTAAGATATCCTAATCAGGATTTTAGATGTGAAAAGTATGTTCAAGAAATATAAATATTGCCTTCAAGTCAGCATTATAAACATTTGTAGGCATTAGAATGCAAATAAACATATAAATTTCTCTTGAAAGAGACAGCTTATGGACTAGAATGACCGCCTTTTTAAATATAAATAAGTATTTTATTAAATGTTAACAATTAGATTAGCTCGATCTGGAGCAAAAAAAAGACCCTTTTTCCATGTAAGCGTTGCAGACTCTCGTATGCCTAGGGACGGAAGATTTGTTGAGAGAGTAGGTTATTACAATCCAATAGCCTCTGGTCAGGAAGTTAGATTAGAGTTAGATATTGAAAGAATAGATTATTGGATAGGACAAGGTGCTCAGCCCAGTGACAGAGTATTGAATCTTCTTAAGCAAAATAAAGAGACACCAGAACAGACTGAAAAAAGACTAGCTACAAAAG
>CACLEI010000018.1 GCA_902605935.1 uncultured SAR86 cluster bacterium
CTTAGATCATGGTGGACACCTTACTCACGGCGCAAAAGTAAATTTTTCTGGGAAGACATATAATTCATTTCAATATGGACTGGATCCAAAAACTGGTGAACTTAATTACCAAGAAGTGGAAGATCTTGCTAGAGAGCATAATCCGAAGCTAATTATAGCTGGCTTCTCAGCCTATTCTGGAATTGTTGATTGGGCAAAATTTAGAGAGATTGCTGATTCAGTCAATGCTTACCTTTTAGTTGATATGGCACATGTCTCTGGTTTAGTGGCTGCCAAAGAATATCCCTCTCCCATACCCTATGCAGACGTTGTAACAACTACAACACATAAAACATTAAGAGGTCCGAGAGGCGGATTAATTCTCGCTAAAGATAATGAAGAAATACATAAAAAGCTCAACTCAGCCATCTTTCCTGGTACACAGGGGGGACCTTTGATGCATGTAATTGCCGCTAAAGCATTATGCTTCAAAGAAGCACTAGATCCAGCATTTAAAGATTATCAGAAGCAAGTGAAGGCAAATGCAAAAAAAATGGCCGCTACGTTCATGGAAAGAGGCATAAATATTGTCTCTAACGGGACAGAAAATCATATGTTCCTTGTTGATCTAGTTGAAAAGGGTTTGACAGGAAAAGATGCCGATGCAGCCCTTGGAACAGCTAATATTACAGTTAACAAAAATGCTGTCCCTAATGATCCACAATCACCATTTGTAACGAGTGGTCTAAGAATAGGAACACCAGCTGCAACAACAAGAGGCTTTAAAGAGCCTGAGGTAACATTAGTTGCAAACTGGATTTGTGATATCTTGGAAGATATCAATAACCAAATTTTAATTAATGATGTTAAGGGCAAGGTTATCGAGCTTTGTTCTAGTTATCCAGTTTACTCCGCTGAATTATGCACTGCCCCTACTGTGGCTTCTCTGATACAAAAGTAATCGACTCCAGACTGATAGCTGAAGGTCAGCAAATCAGAAGAAGACGAGAATGCCCTTCATGTAATGAGAGATTTACAACATTTGAAACTGCAGAGCTTTTAATGCCACGAGTGATTAAACAAAAAAACAATTCAAGAGAACCCTTTGATGAGCACAAATTGAGGGAAGGTCTTTATAGATCTCTAGAAAAAAGGCCTGTTGGAGAAGAAGAGATAGAAACTCTAATCGAAGATATAAAGAAAGATATTCGATCTTCTGGGGAAAGAGAAATACCCTCGAGACTAATCGGAGAAGTTGTAATGCAAAACCTTAGAAAAATAGATGAAGTTGCCTTCATAAGGTTTGCTTCTGTATACAGAAGATTTGAAGATATCAACGAATTTTCAGAAGAGGTTGAGAAATTAACTAGCGATTAATTATGACGTCCCCATCAGAGCACATGCGCGAAGCTCTATCTCTCGCTAAAAAAGGTCTTTTAACCACAAGACCAAATCCAATGGTAGGTTGTGTCATTACTCTGGATAACAAAATTATAGGGAGGGGATGGCATCAAAAAGCTGGAGAAGGACATGCGGAAGTCAATGCTATTCAGAATGTTTTTGAGAATCTAGGCTCAAGTGCAGAGTCAGCTCTAGAGAAATCTGAAATGTTTGTGACATTAGAGCCTTGCTCTACAACAGGTAGAACTCCGCCCTGTTCTGAAGCTATAAAAAGATATGGAATTAAGAAAGTTTATATTGCATCTGAAGATATTTCACAGGATGGATTTGCAAAAAAAGAAAAAGATATAGAAATTATTGAGGGTCTTCTAAGGGATGAAGCACGAGAACTCAATAGAGGATTCTTTTCTAGGTTAGAAAAAAATAGACCATTTATAACAGCTAAGATGGCAATAGGTCTTGACGGAGGAATAGCTTTAAATTCTGGTAAGAGTAAATGGATTACTTCTGAGATATCTCGGAAAGATGTCCATAAACTCAGGGCTTCTAATGAAGCTATCCTGACAGGAACAGGAACTATTTTGAAAGATAATCCTTCGCTTACATCCAGAGACTCGGGATATGATATCAACGATGTAAAGCAACCATTACGAGTAGTGATTGATAGAAATAATTACTTAAATGGAAAGGAGAATATTTTTTCTTCGGAAGCCAAGACACTTGTGTTTACAACCAAAAATTCAAAGATTAAATCTAAAAATAGTGAAATTTGCATTATGTCAAAAAATGATTTGGAGGATTTAAACAATATAATGAATTACTTGGCAAAAGAAAAATCTATCAATACTCTCATGATTGAATCGGGGTCAATACTTCTAGATGCACTTATGGCTCAAGAATTGATAGATGAATTAATCCTTTATCAAGCACCAAAACTACTAGGGAAAGATAGGAATACCTTTTCTAAATTCGATCAGAACAATCAAAAACTAAGTACAATAGGCTTCACATTAAGGGATACGGAAAATTTAGGCGAAGATTTAAAGATTATTCTTAGCCCGAAATAGAGATAATGAAGCTTAATAGCATACAAGAAATTATTGAAGACATCTCTCTGGGGAAGATGGTCATCCTTATGGATGACGAAGATAGAGAGAATGAAGGCGATCTGGTACTTGCTGCAGAAAAAGTTGATGCAGATGCCATCAACTTCATGGCAATCCATGCAAGAGGTTTAATTTGTCTAGCAATCAATGAAGACAGATGTAAAAGACTTGGTTTAGAACAAATGGTAAAAAATAATAGTACAGAATTAGGGACGGCTTTTACTACTTCTATTGAAGCTGCAGAAGGTGTAACAACCGGTATATCAGCTGCAGATAGAGCAAAAACAATACAAGCTGCAGTAAGTAAAAAAGCTAAAGCCGACGATATAGTTCAACCTGGACATGTTTTTCCAATTAAAGCTCAGGAAGGTGGCGTCCTAAACAGAGCTGGCCATACGGAAGCTGGTACAGATCTCGCTAAAATGGCAGGTCTAGATCCTTCTGCTGTGATTGTAGAGATTATGAATGATGATGGGACCATGGCAAGGAGAGCTGATTTAGAGGTGTTTGCAAAAAAACATAACCTAAAAATTGGAACAATCGCCGATCTCATACATTATAGAAATATCAGCGAAAAGAGTATTAAGATAGTTGATAAAACTGATATAGAGTCTGAGTATGGTAAATTTTCTTTACATGCTTATGAAGATACCATCAATGGAGATATACACCTCGCCTTAGTTAAGAATAAAATAAAAAGTACTGACGAAGTACTTGTCAGAGTTCAACAGAACAATACTCTTCAGGATATTATGGGTATCAATAAATTTGGAAGTAGATTGTCTTTTTCTCAAGCAATGAAAAAAATTGATGAAGAAGGAAAAGGCGTAATACTTCTTTTATCTCACACAGAGAGCTCTGATGAACTTCTATCTAATATTTCATTTCTAAAAGGTAAAAAACCCAAAACAAAAAATGAAGGTCCAGATACCAGGATTATTGGAGTAGGAGCTCAAATACTAAAAGATCTAGGTGTAACTAAGATTAGACTATTAGGCGCCTCCTTAAAATACCCGCTCACGGGCTTTGATTTAGAGATAACTGAATTCATAAATTAATATAATGAAAGGCCCTAAAATTAAAGATATATCAGTAAAAGCTAAACAAGGACGGTACGGGATTGTATTCACTTCATGGAATCCTTCTATAGTTCAAGATTTATTAAAAGAAACAAAAAAAGAACTTATAAGCCAAGGCGTAGATGAGGCTAATATATACATTAAAGAAGTTCCAGGAGCATTTGAGTTACCATTGGCGACTCAATTTATGGCTGAAAAAGAAGGTATATCGTCAGTTATTTCGCTTGGTGCAATCATAAGAGGTGATACGCCTCATTTTGACTTTATATCCAGTTCATGTCTGGAGAGTCTTCAGGACGTTGCGCTTAAGACCCGCATTCCTGTGATATGTGGAGTCCTAACCACCAATACAATTGAGCAAGCTGAAGAAAGGTCAGCCCCAAATAAAATGAATAAGGGAAAAGAATTTGCTTTGACTGCATTAAATATGGTGGATTCCCTATCTTGATCCATGAAATCCAAAAAAGACACTTCGCCCGTAAGATCGAGAGATAAAGTAATACAAAGTCTGTATGAAATTGAGCTCTCTGGCTCAGATATTAAAGAGCTTTTAAAAGATTTATCTCTTCAAAGTAGATATCCACATTATAAGGACCTTCTTGAGGGTGTTATGAAATTTAGAGAAAAGATAGATACCTCTCTGTCAACCTTCATGGAAAGAAAACTTTCTTCCCTTGATCCAATAGAGCGGAATACTTTGAGATTAGCTGCCTACGAGATGTTATACACAAATACAGATGCTCCAATTATTATTAAAGAGAGCATAAGATTAACCAAAAAGTATGGCGCTGCAGATGGGTATAAGTATGTAAATGCAATATTAGATAAGATGTATAAATCTAACTCTGAGAATATTTAATAAATATAGGAGATGACCAAGCTCTCTCTTCGTTTTCGGACAAGCAATCACCCTCTCCCTGCCCTTTTATATCTCCACAAAGTTTAACTTTCTTGCATTTACCGCCATCATCAAATTCACAAGCTAAATTTGCAGCCCCAATTGCTAGCGAGGGTTCTTGAATTGCTCTGACATAGTAGATAACTTCTCTATTAGCATCCATAAAATTAGGATCTTCAAACTCTACTATGCAACCTTCTTGCGAAGGTTTGCATTCAAAAATCTTCCAAGTATCTTCGATTAAAGTTTCTATAGGTTCGTCAGGATAGCTTTGGGGTCTTATTCTTATAATTTCTATTCTGGAAATATTATTCCTCTCATCAGTAGGATTGAAACATTCTCCATTACATAGCTTCTCTAGGTAGGTTTTAGTTATCTCATTCTCCGAACTACATCCTGGAGACTGTTTTTGAGAACCTAATACTCTTACTTTGAACTTTGGATTTTCTTGCATAGAGAATTCGCTGCCCATAGGCATTAACTCTCCGGATGGGTGGTTAATCACATCAAACCATAATAAAATTCTTTCTCCGCTCGTTGCATATACTTCTCTTTTATTTAAAGAATTCCATATAGAATTTCTATTCTTTTCTAATACATGACTTGCTATCAATCCGCCCGTGTAAAGAAATGAGGCTATTCTTTCTCCTTGACTCGGTTTCATCCTATCAATCATTTGCTCCAAGTTAATTTCTTGTGACCTTGGAATAGCATAGTCTTGGGAAAGTTGATTCAAACTCATGACTTGATTCGATGACTTATATTTAGAATCAGTATTTCTAATCCTATCAATTTCCTTATAACCTGTTCCAGGTCTTGAAGAGTGATTGTCACTAGACCCAATAAAACCAAACCTATAAGGTTCAGTCTTTCCTTCGGTGAAATTTCTTAAGGCTAAAGCATATTGCACTGAAGATTTTGGTCTGTAGTCAAAAGCTGGTAGGTAACAATCTTTGCATTGACCACTGTCTAACCATTCTTCCGGCTTTGAATTAGGTATGGTCAATAGTCCATAGGGATTGGCTTTGGTGAAGTTATCTCTAGCCTCTTTTGCTCTTTGATTACATAGTTCTTCGCTTCCTGCCGAAATCCTACATCTTTCTTTGATGATTTCGCCGGCCTGAAAACAATCAGGTACATAATTTTCTGTAGGGGCTGGACAAACATATTCTCCATCTAATATCTTAAAAGCTTCCCATGATCGATATTCTTCTGTATTTCCATGACCTGAAAAAACTTCTATCAATTTTTGATACTTAGGACTGTGCTCTGCGATATTTAATTGATTTTTCCATGTTGCCATGGGCGGAGAAGTATTTCCCCAAGCAGATCCATGAGGGATAACTAAAGAGTCTACCCCCCCACTCATCTAATTTTCTATATAAATCAGACGGTCTTTCTGCTCTCTCAAGACAGTCAAGCGGAAGGTCTTTTACATGAGTAGAATTGTCACAATATTCAAGGTTCTTTATAAGTAACTGTCTTTGTCTATAGTTCAAATAATATGAAATATTTTTATAGTCATAAAGCATAGCTCCCAATAATGCATAAGCTGGAGCATCTACTATGCTCCTAAAAAACTTATGATCAGGTGCTCCAATAGGTCTTTCAGGGATATTATTTTGAAGAGATTTTAGTATTACGTTCTTATGGCCATAATGTCTCTCTGTATCTAAGCTTGTCTGAGTCCATTCCCATCCAAGAAAGGGTACGATAGAACTTTCATCTGACTCATTAGATATTCTTGAGCAGTCTCTTAAAGACTTTATTGTGTCTGTCCACTCCCTTCTTGTTAAAAATTCAGCATGATCATTTATAGAAAAAAAATCTAGATTTGCACAAAATCTTGCATAGTTACATGCATCTGCAACTGGATGAGTTCCCTCTCCTTCTAGAATAGGTAAATTACCTATAAATGCGTCGAGGGAATAAGTCGTGTGTACATGTAAATCTCCAAATAAGATTGTTTTTTCGCTCAATTTTTTGTCAATTGGGCTCAAAAAAGGGGCACTAAATTCTTCAATTTGACCCTTAAGTTGAGGCTTACCAAAAAAATCAAAAAAGACAGCAAGATATAGAGCCAAGAAAAGTGAAACTACAAACAAAATACCCATAGTGGCTATTTTGAAATAGCTTTTCATGGAAATTAAGACTCTTCAGTAATCAGAGTGATGGATGCATTCTTTAAATCTTCAGAAAGAACGAAAAATTTTTCTCTGGTAGTACGCGAACTTTTTAGATTAACCTCAAAGATATCACCATCTCTATAACTATCTTTGAGAATAAAAGTTTCACCGCGTTTGACCTTATAAATATCTCTCTGATCTACTGCGCCATAAGTCATGAAGTCGCGAATAGAGAAGGATAAGTCTCTCGCGATGTCTACTCTAGTAGCATCTGACTTATAGAAAAATAAGGCAATGGTTTCGAATTTATCTGCAAGAAATTCGTCGCCTTCTTTAAACTCCAAATCATCAGATTGTATTAAGAGAGGAAAGGTTAAAATAAATAAAAAGAGGTATCGCATTTCTTATATATCTTTTCTAATAATTGTATCTTCTCGCTTTGGTCCAGTTGAAATCATAATAACAGGAACCCCTGAAATTTCTTCTATTTTCTCAACAAAAGATTTAGCATTATCATCAAGTTCTTCATATGAAGTTTGTCCTGCTGTAGGTTTAGACCAGCCTGGCATCTCAAGATATTCTGGCTTAGCAAACTCTAGATCCATAGTTTCTATCATTTCAGCTTCGGTAAGTTCACTAGAATACACATTACATATCTTTATTTTTTCTAAGCCGTCCAAAACATCTATCTTAGTTAAGCACAATCCGTCTACGCCACTGACTTTAACCATATTCTTTAGAAGGAAACCATCTAGCCATCCACATCTTCTCGGTCTTCCAGTAGTAGCTCCAACCTCACCACCCTTTTCAGCTAAGTAAGTTCCCATCTCATCAAATAACTCCGTAGGAAACGGTCCTTCGCCAACTCTTGTAGTGTAAGCCTTGGTTATTCCTATTGTATAGTCAATATCAGACGGACTTATTCCCGCACCAGCTGGAACACCTCCAATTAAGTTACTTGATGTTACATACGGATAAGTTCCTAAGCTTACATCTAATAAAGCACCTTGAGCACCTTCATAGAGTATTTTCTTTTTAGATTTTTGTAATTCTCTAATTTCTTCTATTACATTCCCAACGTAAGGCTTTAATCGTTCAGCTTGTTTCAAATTTAAATCTAGCAATTCATTTAGATCGATTTTAGAGGCACCAAATGAATGTTCAAAAATAGAATTGTAAAAATCTAAAGCTTGCGTCAACTTATCATTTAATTTTCTTTCATCATAAAGGTCTGAAATTCGCACTGATCTTCTTCCTACTTTATCTTCATAAGATGTTCCTATTCCTCTTCCTGTTGTTCCTATTTTTGTTAAATTATCAGACTGCTCCCTAAGTTGGTCTAACTTTATGTGATAAGGCTGAATAAGACTGCAAGCTGAACTTATTATGAGCCTTTCTTCTATATCTCCTAAAACTTCATTAGCTTCGGTTAACTCGGAGAATAAAGCATCTAAACTCACAACAACTCCTCTTGCTATAAAACACTTTATATTTTCATGACATATTGCTGAAGGTAATAAATGAAAAACAATTTTTTTTCCATTCACTATTAAAGTATGACCAGCATTATGACCGCCCTGATACCTTACAGCGGCATCTAAATCATTTGCAAGGTTATCCACAACCTTGCCTTTTCCTTCGTCACCCCACTGGAGACCGAGTAAAGAAATGTTTAGATTCATAGTTGCAATCCTATAAATTAGAAACTGAAACTAAATCTAGATCAAATCCTACAGCCGGTCTATCGCGATCAGATTGTTTTCTCAGACCATCGTATCTTCCACCTTTTGCAAGAACATAGCCTGCTGAATCGGCATATGCGGAAAATACAACTCCATTATGATATTTGAATCCTTGAACCTCACCTAAATCAACATGTAAAGTTATCCCCGATTTATTTATTAGCTTAGTTGCCAAGCCTTCAAGATGATCCATAAAATTTTGGGTTGTCTCAAAGTGAGAAAAACTTTCTTTTGCGGACTGGATTATGTCAATTTCACCATACATATCGCATAGTGATATTAAAGATTGTTTATTTTTATATGAATCTGGAATTATTTTATCTAAGTCAGATTGAGATTTTTTAGAAAGAGCTATTTCTAAGTCTACAAAAATTTCTCTACCTAATTTCTTGAAGGGTTCAAGGACGGAAGAAGTAAATGCAGCATGACCAAGACTTAGAGTTATATTTTTTATACCTGCAATCTCGAGGCTCTTTAACATTAAATTTATACTCTCTAATTCAGCCTCGCTGGAAGAATCTCCAAATATTTCAGCGCCTACTTGTATAGTCGTTCTTGATCGCAATGACTTTGATGCCTTACTCTTGACAACTTCTCCTGCATAACAGAGTTTTACTACTTCGTTAGACTGTATTCTATAAGCATCTATCCTAGAGGCTTGTTCTGAAATATCTGGCCTTATAGATAAATTTTTGCCAGTTAAATTATCTTTGAAACTAAATGCATGTGACTTAATTTCATCATGAGCCTCACCACCTATTGATTCAGATAATTCTAATAAAGGAGGTGTAATAAATTCAAAACCAGAAGAAATATATTCATCAATCAATCTCCTTCTTAACATCTCCACCTCGATTGCTTTAGGTGGGAGAAGTTCATCTACGCCATCGGGTAAGCTCCAGCGTATTTTTGAACTCATCTACTAATTTGTAGCTTTAGAATTATCTAGATATTTAAAGAAATCACTGTCAGGATTAATCAATAGAATGTCTGACTTACTTTCAAAAGTTGATTGATAAGCCTTTAAACTCCTTGTGAAATCATAGAATTCAGGATCTTTTGAATAAGCATTAGCATATGTTGCTGCTGCTGTTGCATCTCCGTTTCCTTTTGTTTCTTCTGCTTGTCTATAGGCATCGGCAAGAATGATAGTTTTTTCTTTGTCGGCTGTTGCTCTAATCTTTTCGGCAACCTCATTACCTTGCGCTCTAAGTTCTTTAGCTAGCCTTTCTCTCTCTGTTCTCATTCGGTTGTATACCGACTCACTTACTTCAGGAGGTAGATCTATCTTTTTGACTCTCAAATCTATTACCTCGACACCCAACTCTTCAACAGCGATATTATCTAGCTGTAGAGTCAGTTTATCCATGAGTTCGTCTCTTTCTCCAGAAACGACTTCATTAACTGTTCTTGTACCAAATTCGTTCCTTAAACCTGCATCAACCCTTTGAATCAAAAGTCTTCTCAGCCTCTCCTCGTCACCACCTGTAGTAGTGAAGTACTTTTCGACATCGCTTACTCTCCATTTTACAAACGAATCTACGGTTAAAGCTTTCTTTTCCGATGTTAAATAGCTTTGAGGTGCAGCATCTAGGGTTAGTATTCTTGCATCAAATTTTCTAACTGTGTTAATAATTGGAAGTTTGAAATGTAAACCTGGAGGCACATCAGCTTCAACTACTTCTCCAAATCTTAGCTTAACAGCCCTTTCAGTCTCTTTTACAACGAAAATTGAGGCAGATATTAGAGCTATAATAGCTATCAATAAAGGTATCAATAAAAGTCTTAGTGTTTTCATTATCTTCGTTCCTCTTGTCTGTTTCTTCGCCTTATCTCTTCAATGACCTGATTTGTTAAATCACTTATAGATGCAGTGCCTGAAGTGCTTGGTATATTCAAATTATCAATTCCTCTCGCCGATTCGGCGATCTTATCTAAAGGTAGATAAAGTATATTGTTTCCACCTTCTACGTCTATCATAACCTTTGTACTATTGGACATTACTCCTTGTATCGAATCCAAATATAAACGGTTACGAGTAACATCTGGAGCTTTTTGATATTCAGATAAAAGAAGATTAAAACGGGTTGCATCACCTTCAGCCTCGGATATGACTTGCTCTCTATAGGCCTCAGCGTCTTGTAACATTCTCTGTGCTTGTCCTCTGGCCTCTGGTACCAAGCCATTAGCGTAAGTTTCAGCTTCATTTCTCGCTCTAACTTCGTCCTCTCTTGCTTTGATAACATCATCAAAAGCTTCTTGCACTTGATTTGGAGGTGAAGAGTCCTCGATATTTACAATCACAACTTCCAGACCAGTGTTATATTTATTTAGGTATCTCTGTAGCCTGGTTTTAACTTCTTGCGCAATTAGCTCACGACCCGTTGTAAGTGCATCATCCATAATTGAACCACCTACAACATGCCTTAAAGCACTTTCAGTAGCTTGAACTAAGCTAGCATCAGCATCTCTAATATCTAGAACATATTTTTGTGGATCTGCAATTTGGTACTGAATAGACACTGTCACATCAACAATATTTTCATCTTTGGTTAGCATTAAAGCATCATGCCTATGTGGTCTAACTCTGACTACGTCGACAATTTCCCAGGCATCAATGATGGGAGGATTCCATCTCAAGCCGGGGCCTTTGATTTCTTGAAATTTACCGAGCCTAAGTACTACTGACCTTTCTGCCTGCTCGACCTGATATATTCCAGCCCCTACCCATAACAGAACTAATACGCCTAGTATTAAAGGTAAACTTTTAAGACTGAATCCACCACCGGAAGAGTCACCAGAAGATCCTCCTCCAAAAATAGATTCTATTCTTTGTCTAACTTTTTTAATTACTTCATCGATCTCCGGAGGAGTATCATTTCTTCCCCAAGGATCTTTATTATCATTTCCATTCCAAGACATTTATATTGCTTCCTGTGTTTGTTTTTCTTTGATTAAGTCGAAGCCATCGACTTCTAATAACTTAATGAGGTCATTTTGAAAATTTTCAAGATGTAATTCTATCAGACCTTCGTTAGATATTCTCTCTTCAAGGACACTTCCAGAAGAATACAGCTCTGATCTCAACCAACCTAAGTCACTTGCTAAGCTCACCCAATTAGTAGTTATGTTGCCATTAAGCTTAGTATTGATTGCATCGTATAAACTTTCGAACCCTTTTTGTTCTGTCGACGATATCCATACCTGATCGGAAATTTCTTGTGATATCTCCTCCACAGAGGTGACATCGAGTTTGTCAGCCTTATTATTCACTCTTATCAAAAGCTTATCCGATAAGCCCAAATCTTTTAAAATTTTTTCCACTTCTTTTACCTTAAATCTGTGATCTTTATCTGAAATATCTACAACATGAAGTAGAAGATCTGCTGAACTTAAATCATCTAACGTTGCTTTAAACGATTCAATGAGTTGTGTTGGAAGATTTGAAATAAAACCAACAGTATCTGAGAACAGAATATGTCGCAGTTCTTGTTTACTGTTCTTTCTGGTAACAGAGTCTAGGGTTGCAAAAGGTTTGTCTGCAGCGTACAGATTATTTTGAGTAAGATGATTAAATAAAGTAGTTTTGCCTGCATTTGTATACCCCACGAGTGCAACGACCATTTCTTTACTTTTACTTCTAGCATAACGATTTATTTCTTTCTGATTGTGTGCCTTATTTAATCTCTTCTTTAAACTTTTGATTCTATGGCCTATAAGTCTTCTATCTGTTTCTAATTGCTTTTCACCTGGACCCCTTAACCCTATGCCACCCTTTTGCCTTTCAAGGTGACTCCATCCTCTAACCAGTCTAGTAGAAAGATGAGTTAGTTGAGCTAATTCAACTTGAAGCTTTCCAATATGGCTTGTTGCCCTTGTTGCAAAGATATCAAGAATTAATGATGTACGATCCAAAACTCGAGTTCCAAGGTATTTTTCTAAATTTCTCTCTTGAGAAGGAGATAGATCATTATTAAAAATAATTAATCCGCATTTATTTGTTTTTACAAGTTCCCTAATTTCATTGAGTTTGCCAAGTTTCACAAAATAGTTAGGAGAAGGTCTGTCAATCTTACATGTTATCTCCG
>CACLEI010000019.1 GCA_902605935.1 uncultured SAR86 cluster bacterium
AAGGTAAGGATGCTATAGATGCAATAGCAAGAAAAAAACCGGATCTTATTCTTTTAGATCTTATGCTTCCGGATATGTCAGGCTTGGATATATGTAAGAAGATAAGGAATAATTCAGATTCCTTTGATATAGCTATCATTATGCTTACGGCTAAAGGGGAAGAGGTCGATAGAGTGTTAGGCTTTGAACTGGGCGCTGATGATTATGTTGTAAAACCTTTTAGCGTTCGGGAGCTTGCTCTTAGAGTCTCAACGGTACTTAAAAGAAGAGAAAAACAGGAAGAGACTAATAAAATCTCTTTAGGTGATATTGAAATAAACCTTTCCTCTTATCGAGTTTTTATCAGCGATACCGAAATACAATTAACTGCCAAGGAGTTTTTATTATTTAAGCATTTGGTTCAAAAAAATGGCCGCATACAACCTAGAGAAGTTTTACTTGAAGAGGTGTGGGGCTACAATTCGTCAGTGACCACAAGAACAGTAGATACACACGTTAAAAGACTGCGCAATAAAATAGGTGATATAGGCTCAAAAATAGAAACAGTTCGCGGCGTAGGTTATAGATTTAATTATGTTGTCTAAAATCTTACGTCTCTTTGTAAAAGAAAAAAAAATAGAATCTAGTAACATTGTTCAAAATGGTAATTTAACCACTAAAGAGTTACCGCAAATATTAGATAAGACGGGTATCGGCATTATTGTCTTAGATGCAAATGACTGTATCGCTCAAATTAATTCAGTATCTTCTATGGATTTAAATATTCCTAAAGACTATGAAGGTAGTAAATTAGTTGAGGTTTTTAATAACGGCGAGATAATTAATTTAATAAAAAGTGCAAAAGTTGATACATCAGCAGAAGAAGAAATCTTTGGTGTTGATCCAGGTAATAAAAGTTTCTTGGTAAATGCTACCTACGACTATGAATCACTTGAAACAACACTTGTTTTTATTGATATCACCCGAATAAAGAAATTAGAGAATATTAGAAAAGATTTTATTGCTAATTTATCTCATGAATTAAGAACTCCAGTTGCTGTTATAAGAGCTAATTCAGAATCCCTAGTTGATGGCGCTTTAGATGATAAAGAGATTGCACAAAAATTCTCTAATGCAATCTTAAAAAACTCAGAAAAGCTCTCATATCTTCTGGAAGATATTTTGAATTTATCAACTATTGAATCGGGTGAATACAATCTTGAGCTTGCAGAAAATAGTATTTCAGAGATTTTTAAAACCTCAATTAACTCTGTTTTATCAAATAATCCTGACATAAAGATTATTAATAATATCTATTCTGATATAAAGGTAATTTGTGATACTAAGGCATTACTCCAGGTTGTTGATAATCTCATAGAAAATTCAGTCAAATACGGGATAACTGAAGAAAGTAAAGAGATCATTATTAATATGCAAGACCAAGGCTCTAGAGTGAGATTTGAAATTGAAGATCATGGACAAGGTATACCCGCAGATCAAAGAGAAAGAGTATTCGAGAGATTCTTCAGAATTCAAAATAACAATACTTCTTTAAAGGAGGGAACTGGATTGGGTTTATCTATAGTCAAGAATTTAGTAAATCTTATGGGTGGTTCTGTAGGTAACGAAAAAGCCTACCCCGATGGTACAATTTTCTGGTTCACCCTAAACAAAAAAAACTAATCCTTTTTCCAAACCTGTTCCTGTTACGAAACACAAACGTAACATTTCATATTTAAAGTACAAAATAAATATTGGAGACAAAATATGAAATTTAAAATTCTTTCTATGCTCTTACTTGTTCCTGTTCTTTATTTACAATCTGAGGAACCAACTGTGTACGGAAAACTTTGGATATCAGTTGAATCTCAAGATACAGCTTCTGGTACCGAAGTGGATATGGTAAGCAACGCTTCTAGATTGGGTATAAAAGGAAGTATGGATTTTGGAGAAGGAATAGAAGCTATTTATCAAGCTGAATACGAAATTGATCCTGTAGATGGAACTGCAGACGAATCAAAAGATAGAACTTTTAAACAAAGAAATAGTTTTGTGGGTTTAAAAGGATCTGTGGGTACTATTTTCCTTGGTAAGCACGACACAGCCACAAAAAAATCACAAAAGAAAATAGATCTTTTTAATGACCTTGCAGGTGATATTAAAAATATATTGCAAGGTGAGAATAGAATGAGCGACCTGGTAGGATATACAACTCCAAAGATTAACGGCTTTTCTGCAACATTTAATGCAATAAAAGGCACAGAAGGGCTTGGTGATGACAGCATAGGTGACTCAACTTCAACCTCTATAAGTTACGACTCAGAAAATTTTTATATTGCTTTGGCCTTTGATTCCGAACTTAAGGGCTACGACTCAACAAGATTAACACTTCAAATTCCATTCAACCGCAGTCAATTAGGAATTATGTTGCAGGATAGTGAAAAATTATCTACAGGAGTAGAAGAAGACGGTTATGTTATTAGTTTTTCCCAGAAGGTAGGTAATAAGGGAACACTTAAATTTCAACAGGCAGAGTCCGATATGAAATTAGATTCGGGAAAGCAATTTTCTTTTGGTTATGACTATAAGTTAAGCAGTAAAGCGAAAGCTTTCTTCTTCTTTACTGATCTAAGCGGAGAAAATACCTCTAAAGAAAAAGAAATAACAGGAATAGGATTTGAATATAAATTTTAAAGAATGACCTCAATTAACAAATCATTCTTCAATTTGTAACACAAATGCCACAAAAGAATTTAAATATACTAGGAAATAAAATGAAAAAAATTATTACAACTTTAATAACTTTAATTTTAACGATAGGGATTTCAAAAAGCGTATTAGCAGAAGGTCGCGATACAATTAAAATTGTTGGTTCTTCAACAGTTTATCCTTTTGCAACGGTAGTTGCTGAGAGATTTGGCAGAACCTCAAGCTTCAAAACACCAGTTATAGAGTCGACAGGATCTGGAGGCGGTTTAAAGTTATTTTGTTCAGGAATAGGTGTTCAACATCCAGACATAACAAATGCTTCAAGAAGAATAAAGCAATCTGAAATAGATAACTGTGCATCTAACGGGATTGACGAAATTATTGAAGTTAAAATAGGTTACGACGGTATCGTCATGGCAAATTCAAAAAAAGGTGAAACTTTTAAACTTACAAGACAGCAAGTCTTTTTGGCTTTAGCTCCAATGGTTCCTAATCCCAACGGAACACAAGAACTCGTCGATAACCCTTATATCTTTTGGAGCGATATTGATAAGTCTTTGCCTAATTCTAAAATTGAAGTGCTTGGTCCTCCTCCAACTTCAGGTACCAGAGATGCATTTGCAGAATTAGCATTAGAAGGAGGTTGTAAAACATTCGCTTGGTTAAAAGCAATAAAATCTCAAGATAAAAATAAATACAAAGCTATTTGTCGATCTGTGAGAGAAGATGGTGTTTATATTGAGGCTGGCGAGAATGATAATCTCATCGTACAAAAGCTAAATGCCAACCCAAAAGCTTTGGGTGTATTTGGGTATAGCTTCTTAGATCAAAATTCCGATTCCATTCAAGGGTCTATGATAGATGGTGTTCTTCCTGAATTTGAAAAAATAGCCCAAGGTGATTATCCCGTTTCTAGGCCCCTTTTCTTTTATGTTAAAAATGCTCATGTAAGTTTTATACCGGGTATAAAAGAATATTTAAGAGAATTTTCAAGCAAAAGAGCAGTTGGTGATAATGGTTATTTAACTGATAAAGGCTTGATACCTCTGCAAAATGAAGAATATAAAAGCATGTTTTCTGCAGCAAATAATTTAGAACCTATGAGAGGTTTGAATTAAGATTCATTTTAATAAACAACAGGGCCTTTTAAGTGAAGAGGCCCTGTTTTTTTTGTATTGAGGCATTAAAAAAATGATGATTATCATTGCTCTATCTTTTTTACTAATTACTTTTCTAAATTTTAGAGCAGGACGAAGTAAGGCCCTAAAGATAAGAGAAAACACCTCAATTCATTCTTTGCCTGAGTATTATGGATACTACACTGCTTTTTGGTTCCTTATTCCTGTTACTTTAATTGGAATTAGTTGGCTTCTCTTTTCTGAATCATTAATCACATCTTTTGTCTTAAGTAATCTTCAAAAAGAAATAGTTAATTTTAATGAAATACAAACATTAAATTTTATAAATGATTTCAAGAACCTTAGCGAAGGAAGAAACATAACCGGTGAAATTTCACTTTTATTGAAAGAGGCTGCATCTCTTTACTCCTACTTCTCAACAGTCTCAAACACTTTATTAATCTTCGCGTGCTTATCCATAGGTTTGTTTGGATTTTACATTTCTATAAATAAGGTTTCTTCAGTTTTTCAAGCCCGTAATGCTATTGAAAGATATATTAATTATTTTTTCTTAGCATCAACCTGTATTGCAATTTTAGCTACTGCAGGAATTCTATTTTCTGTTGTATTTGAAGCTATTAGATTTTTTGGCGTGGTAGATTTAGATGATTTCTTGTTCGGGCTCAAATGGAGCCCCCAAATGGCAATTAGAGAGGACCAAGTCGGTTCTTCTGGAGCTTTTGGCGCTATACCTCTTTTTGTAGGTACTATTTTAATATCTATCATTGCTTTACTGGTTGCAGTTCCAGTAGGCCTAATGAATGCTATATATCTTTCTGAATATTCTCCTTCAAATGTTCGCGCCTATGCTAAACCAATGCTTGAAATTTTGGCTGGAATCCCAACAGTCGTTTATGGGTTTTTTGCAGCTATAACTGTTGCGCCTTTTCTCAGAGGTTTCGGAGAATTTGTAGGCTTATCCATATCATCAGAAAGCGCTTTAGGTGTTGGTCTGGTAATGGGAATTATGATAATTCCTTTAGTTTCTTCTCTATCAGATGATGTTATTTCTGCAGTTCCACAGTCTATGCGAGATGGTTCTTTGGGTCTTGGTGCAACTAAATCCGAAACAATAAAAAAAGTGATTTTACCTGCTGCACTTCCGGGAATCGTTGGCGGGGTTTTATTGGCAGCATCAAGAGCTATCGGAGAGACAATGATTGTTGTTATGGCAGCTGGACTTTCAGCAAAACTGACCGTCAATCCATTAGATGCAGTAACAACAGTAACAGTTCAAATCGTAACCCTGCTTGTTGGAGACCAAGAATTTGATAGCCCCAAAACTTTGGCTGCTTTTGCCTTGGGTCTTACTTTGTTTGTATTTACATTGGTGCTTAATTATTACGCATTGCGAATAGTAAAAAAATATCGTGAGCAATATGAATAACATTAATAGGGCTGACTTAAACGTTACTAAACTGATTGAAAGGAGTTTAGAAAAAAGAAATCAAAAGGAGAGATATTTCAGAATTTATGGAATATCTTCGCTAGTTATAGCAGTGGTTTTTTTGCTGACCTTCTTTGCTTCAATAATTTCAACAGGTTATCAGGCTTTTATCAAAACAGATATTGAACTTGAAGTATTTCTTGATTCTGAAGTTATTTATCCTAATGGAACCAAAACTGAAGAGGATTTATTTTTTGCTGATTATGATTCCTTAATTTTTACTTCATTGAAGGAACATTTACCTGAACTGAAAAATAGAAAAGAGAGAAGACAGGCCAGGTTAATTTTAAGTTCAGGAGCTTCCTATAAGATTCAAAATAAAATTATTAAAGACAAATCTTTGGTGGGTCAAACTGTCTCATTTATCCTTCCTTTAGATGATGAAGTTGATATGTATCTTAAAGGTTATGTGGATACTGAATCCTCAGAAAACTCTAGAAAAATTACTGACTTTCAAATTGCTTTAGTTGAAAACTTGATAGAGAAGGATCTTATTCATAGGAACTTTAATACCACACTTTTTGTATCAGGTGATTCAAGAGAACCAGAATTAGCAGGCATACTGGGAGCATTAGTGGGTTCATTTATGATGCTAACCATAACCTTTATAATTTCATTCCCTCTTGCAGTGTCGGCAGCTATTTATCTAGAGGAATTTGCTAAAAAGAATATTTGGACAGATTTTTTAGAAGTAAATATTAATAATTTAGCTGCCGTGCCTTCAATAATTTACGGTCTTTTAGGTCTGGCCATATTTATAAACTTTTTTGGATTTCCTAGATCTGCACCAATTGTAGGCGGATTGGTTCTTTCACTTATGACTTTTCCTGTTGTTATTATTGCATCAAGAGCAGCCTTGAAATCTGTTCCCCCCAGTATTCGAGATGCTGCTTTAGGTTTAGGAGCATCAAAGATACAAACAACACTGCATCATGTGGTTCCTTTAGCTCTTCCAGGGATGTTGACGGGATCAATAGTAGGAATGGCTCGTGCCCTAGGAGAATCAGCTCCTTTAATTATGATTGGGATGGTGGCTTTTGTTGTAGATATTCCTACTTCTATAACCGAACCTTCTGCTGCTCTTCCTGTTCAAGTATTTCTTTGGTCTGATGCACCTGAAAGAGGATTTGCTGAAAAAACGTCTGCAGCAATAATGGCATTATTGGTGTTCTTGTTGTTAATGAATTCCTTAGCCATATGGCTAAGGAATAAGTTTCAAATTAAGTGGTAATTTAAAAATGGAAGAAGAACTAGATTCGAATTTTAAAACTGTTGGCAATATCAGGACTGAAAAGTCTGTAATCATGAATGTAGAGGACTGTAACGTTTATTATGGTGACGTCCACGCATTAAAAAACGTTAATATGGAGATCGGTAAATCTGAAGTTTTAGCTCTTATAGGGCCTTCTGGATGTGGAAAATCAACTTTCATTAGATGCTTAAACAGATTAAATGACACTATTGATATAGCCAGAGTAACAGGAAAAATTTCTTTAGATGGTAAAGATATTTATAGCGACTATATAAATACTTCAGGAAATATGGACGTTGTTCTCCTCAGAGCAAGAGTTGGAATGGTTTTTCAAAAACCCAATCCTTTTCCTAAATCAATTTTTGAGAACGTGGCATACGGCCCAAAAATTCATGGACTATGTAAAGATAAGAATGATCTTAATAATTTAGTTGAGTCTTGCCTTGTGAAAGTGGGTCTGTGGGATGAAGTTAAAGATAGATTGGAAGATTCAGGAACTTCATTATCTGGCGGACAACAACAGAGATTGTGTATAGCAAGAGCAATTGCCGTGCAGCCTGAAGTTATATTAATGGATGAGCCTTGTTCGGCATTAGACCCTATAGCTACAGAAAGAATTGAAGACCTAATTTCAGAGCTTAAGCAAAACTATGCTTTGGTTGTGGTTACTCACTCAATGCAACAGGCTTCAAGAATTTCGCAAAGAGCTGCCTATTTTCATATGGGAAATTTAGTTGAAGTAGATAGTTCAAACAAAATTTTTAATGATCCTAGCCATCCTCTTACTACCAACTATATTAGTGGACGTATTGGTTAAAAAATATGGTTTAATTATGTTATGGAGTTAGAATCAAGAGCTACTCTATAGGGATAATTTATGAAATCTACAGGCTTTAGTGACGTTATCAGAAAATCTCCATTTGGACCAATAAAGGTTCATATGGAAGTTTCTACAAGATCAGTTGAGGAGCTCATTCAATTCATACAATATGTTATAAAAAAAGATTGGACTGGTGCTACTCAGTCTAGAAAAAACATATCCGAATTAGAAAACAAGGCAGATGAATTAAAGGCTGAGACTAGAAGTCTTCTACCCAAAAGTATTTTTTTTGCAGTTCCAAGAGAAGATATCTTGGACTTAATAAGATTAGCTGATGATATACCTAATACCGTAAAAGATATATCAGGGTTGATGATTGGAAGGCAGATGCAGATTCCAGAGGTTATACATAAGTCATTCAGTAATTTTCTAAACGAAGCACTCGAAATAACCTTAGCAGCCGGTGAGGCAGTCGATTATTTTGACGAACTTTTCCAATTTTCATTTGGTGGAAAGGCTGCTGAGAAAATGGAGACTTTGATAGAAAAGTTAGATATCTTAGAAAATACTAATGATCAAACTGAAATTACTCTAAGAGGGGAACTTTTTAAAATAGAAAAAGACCTGCCACCAGTAGACGTTATGTTTTTGTACGACGTCATAAACAAAATTGGAGAGTTGTCTGATAGGGCTGAACAAGTGGGCCATAGAATATCTCTCATTGCATCTAGATAGGAATAATTATGGAAACCATTATTTTATACGGACCTTACTTACTTATTTCAGGCTGTGTTTTTGGGTTTTTTATGGCCTGGGGAATAGGTGCTAATGACGTGGCAAATGCTATGGGCACATCAGTTGGTGCAAGAGCACTTACTCTAGCTCAAGCAATTCTTGTAGCTTGTATATTCGAATTTGCTGGTGCTTACTTAGCAGGCGGTGAAGTTACCTCTACTATTCGAAAAGGAATCATAGACCCTAACCTTCTTCAAGATACACCAGATTTACTGGTGTTCGGCATGTTAGCAGCATTGCTGGCTGCAGGTACTTGGTTGCTAATAGCCTCATCAAGAGGTTGGCCCGTTTCTACAACTCACTCGATTGTTGGTGCTATTGTTGGATTTGCTGCTGTAGGAATAAGTGTTGATGCTGTTAGTTGGTCAAAAGTCGGCTCTATTGTATCCAGCTGGGTAGTTTCTCCATTAATGTCAGGAACTATAGCTTTCATAATCTTCCTCTCTGTACAAAAATTAATTCTGAACACAAATAAGCCATTTGAAAATGCTAAGAAATATGTACCTGGATATATGTTCTTAGTGGGTTTTGTTATAGCAATGGTGACATTACTAAAAGGCTTGAAACATATAGGACTGTCTTTGACATTTGGAGAAAGTTTAACGTATTCCATTGCTATTGGTTTTGGTATCGCTCTTATCGGAACTTTCTTTCTTAGAAAAATAGAGAATACAACTCAACAACGCGGTGATGTTACCTTTGATGGGGTAGAAAAAGTTTTTGCGGTTCTTATGGTTTTCACAGCTTGTGCTATGGCCTTTGCACATGGCTCAAATGATGTTGCAAATGCAGTAGGTCCACTGGCCGCTATAGCGAGTGTTGTTCAATCAGGTGGTGAAATTGCAGCCAAGTCTTCCATGCCATGGTGGATTCTCTTGCTTGGAGCTACGGGTATTGTTGCTGGACTAGCCACTTTAGGTTACAAGGTCATTGAAACAGTAGGAAGAAACATTACTGAATTAACACCAAGTAGAGGATTTGCTGCTGAATTAGCTGCTGCAACAACCGTAGTATTAGCTTCTGGAACAGGCTTACCTATTTCGACAACTCATACACTCGTTGGAGCCGTATTAGGTGTTGGCTTAGCAAGAGGGTTATCAGCAGTCGATTTCTCAGTTGTAGGAAGAATAATAGTCTCTTGGGTAGTCACACTGCCAGTTGGAGCAGGTTTATCCATACTATTTTTCTTTACCCTTAAAGGAATATTTCTATAGAAATTATATAAACGCTTCTTCGTTGTTGAGGTAGTAATCGAATGCTATAGCGTCGCATAGACTCCAATTGAGAGCATATAAATCTTTTATACCTGTCTTATTTAAAATCCTTTCTATTATCTTGGTTGCAGGAACTATGACATCAGCTCTATGATCACCTAAATTAAATAATTTCTTTCTATCATCAAGGGAATTATTTTCAAGCTTCTTTTGTAAAGTTATAAATTCTTCATAACCTAAAGATGTAAATTTATCTTTTCCAGATATTTCAAGAAGAGTTCTTATATTGCCTCCAATTCCTACGAGAGCCTCTGCATTTAAATATCCAATCTTATTTAAAAAATCATCCAACTTATCCCACTCTTCTTTTGAATCTTTTTGTTGCAATAACCTGACAGCACCCAGATCTACCGATTGTAAATACTCTTCATCACCATGTTTGATATGTAGTTCAGTGCTACCTCCGCCTATGTCTATTGATAGGTAATTGTTTAAATCTGAGATTTTTTTTGTATTCAGATATTTTAGAAAGTACGCTTCCTCGTTACCGCTAAGAAGTCTTACATCAACGTTCAATTCACTTGCAAGTCTTTCGCAAATATCTTTACCATTTTCTGCACTTCGCATTGCTGAAGTGGCACATATACCTATCCACTTAATCTTTCTCTTTTTTACCGATTCTATAAGCTTGCTGAGTTCCTTAAATAATTTCTTTTGCGTATTTTCACTTATCAATCCGTAATTAAATACATCATCACCCAGTCTTATATTTACCCTACTAAATGTATCCTGCTGTATTTTTGATTTTTTATTTACATCTATTCTGTACTGCTTGAACTTAATACCATTAGTTCCAATATCTATAGTTGCAATTCGATGAAATTCGCTTTTCTTCAATTGAATATTTTATTTTTTAAACGCTTTTTCTAAAGTCTTAAACTGTAAGTAGGATAGATTGGAGAATTCGACATCATTATGAGTAATTCTATAATTATTGATCTTACCTTCCCATGCCGTTGGTCTACTGAGTTTTTTGTTGTCGTAATCTATTTCATTAAGTAGGTATCTCAAGGCACTCAATCTTGCGACCATTTTATTATTAGCATTGATAATAACCCAGGGTGCTTTATCCGTTGAGGTAAGTTTAAACATCTGATCCTTAAAGAAAGAGAAGATATCCCACTTTTCAGCAATCTTAAGGTCATTGGCACTTAACTTCCATGTTTTTAATGGATCTGTTTTACGCTCATTAAACCTTTTATTTTGTTGAAATTTTTGAATTGATAGGTAGAACTTGATAAGAATAAGACCATCATCAATATATTCTTTTTCCCAAGGAATAACCTTTTTCATGAAGTTTGCATATTGCTTATTTGAGCAATAACCCATTGTTATTTCTACAGTAGCCCTTGTATACCAAGACCTGTCAAAAAAGACTATTTCGC
>CACLEI010000020.1 GCA_902605935.1 uncultured SAR86 cluster bacterium
TCCTTGGTATTACCAAGACTTGCTAGTTCTTCAGTGTGGCCAGTAAATGATACGCCTCCTTCATTCATTAATTCTTTATTTATTGGACACGTTACTACCGCATTGAATTCCTTTGATATAGTTTTTTTAACTGACTCTTTGAAAATAGACATTATGTATTTAGCTGTGCTTGGTTCAGGACTACCTGATTTTACTTCCGAGCTCATAGGTCTATCTACTACCCATAAAGATTCATGAGTTAGAGAGCTTGAATCTTCACCGCTGTATTCCTTTACATCAACCTTAATCTTGATTTCTTCAGCTCTTTCTTTCAAGAGATCTATATTTCCAAAAACTACTGGTTTATAGGCTAGGGATTTCTTCTGACCAAAAGCTTTAATGCAGATATCGGGACCTATACCAGCTGGATCTCCAGAAGAGACAGCAATTTTGGTCATGAGGTTAGTTTTATATCTACATAAGCCTCTGCTCTTAGTTCTATAAGAGTACTTTGTAGTTCTTGATCAAATTTTCTTTTAAAAATTATTTGATAGGCCCTATTTTTTTGTTCTTCTTGACTTACGTCCTCATTTCTTCGATCCATGACCTCAATGATATGCCATCCAAAAGAAGACTTAATAGGTTCGGATAGCTGACCTATTTCAGTTGCATTTAAAGTCATTTCAAATGCAGGATCATAATCTCCAGGATTACTCCAACCCAACTCACCCCCGTCCATTTTTGACCCAGGATCCTCAGAGAATTGTCGGGCAAGTTGTTTAAAATCTTCTCCTTCTTTTAATCTCTTGTAGATATCATTGATAAGCACTTCAGCTTGATTCTCTGTTCTTATTTCAGAGGGCTGGACAAGAATATGCCTTGCTAGAGTTTGATCAAGGAATTTAACAGTATTTCCTCTTTTATCAGTTAATTTAAGTATGTGGAACCCAGCTCCACTCCTTACTGGTTGCGCTACTTCTCCAACTGTTAGTCCTGATACTACTTCAGCAAAAAGACTTGGTAATTCTGCGGATGTTCTCCAGCCAAGGAAACCACCCTCCAGAGCCTTTTGTCCTGCAGAGTAAGATGCGGCAAGCTTTTCAAAACTTTCTCCATTTTCAAGTCTTTCTAATAATGAAACTGCTTCATTTTCTATCGCTTCTATTTCTATTTCCGATAAACCACTTTTAACAGATAGGAGGATATGTTGAACATTGTATTGCTCGGCTAGCTGAGTTCTGCCTTCTTCGGAATTAATAAAATTTTCGAGTTCCTGTTCAGAGATATCTATCTTTGCTCCAACCTTACCTCTTTGCACTCTTTGGATTATTAGTTCTTTCTTTATAGTATCCCTGAAGGATTTGTAAGAAGTTCCTTCTGCTTCTAGCTTCAGTCTGAATTCTTCCAAACTTAGATTATTTTGTGATGAAACCCTGGAAAGAGTTTGATTGAGCTCTGAATCACTTATTTTTATGCCGGCCCTGTCCGCTAGCTGAAGCTGTATTTCTTCAATGATTAATCTATCTAAAACTTGCTCTTCCAAGAGGTTTAAAGGAGGCAGTTCGGCTTTATCATTTTTTAATCTTATAAGTATTTCTTCAACTCTAGAATTTAGTTGAGATTCCATAATTACGCCTGAATCTACAACAGCTACGACTCTATCGATTAACTCAATTTTCGTATAAGTATTTGTAGATATCAGAAAACCTAGCAGGATAAAGACTATCCTTTTCTTAATTGAAATCTTGATTAAAAGTTTTTTTGTTAGATCCATATTTACTATTGTCTTCTTTTTTCCAGTTGTTGCAATTACTGAAATCGTCTAGAACTTAAAACTTCTGATATCCTCTTTCCAAATCTACCTAATTCAGTTAGCTCAAAGAATAAATAAATATTATCCCTTTCTCTTTCGGTAAAAGGACTATTTTTAATTAAATTAATATCTTCTTTATTCATTCCAAAAAAAGGATAGTAATTTTGATCGAGCCATTTTCTTTTCATTAAGCCTAATTTTAAACAACAATTTGCATACTCTATGCCATAGGATAGATCTCTTGAATAATTTTTTTCATAATCCCTGGAGATTTTTCCAAAGGCTAAATATTTACTTGAAAGTTCCCACTGAGAAATTAGTTCAATTTGATTGATAGGCAATCCGTCATCAGACCAACCACTTATTAAATTCAGATATTTTGGGTCTCTCTTATATATAGATCTTAATTGTATGTTTTTTCTTTCTTCTTTTTCATAAACGATTCCTAAACTTCCTCTAGATATTTTTTCCAAGTCAGAATCAAACTCTAATGAACTATTGATTTTCAGATGACTTGATATGTCGGCTTTGAACTCAGTAACAATAGAAGATTTTTTTGAACCCTTATTATTAAGACTATTTTCATTATCACGAAAGAATGCTCTTCCTAAAGAGAAATATCTTTCATTACCATTACTGGCATTATAAAAATTATGTTCAAAACCAAGAATTAATCTACTTTGCTCTAAAAAAAAGTCTGAACCAGAGTACCAGTTCCTTTTAAATAAAGTATCAAAGTTTAAATTTTGAAGTTTTGAATCTATCCCTTTCTCGTAATTATTTTCTCCATCAATGTAAACATACTTAAATATCGGAGTTAGACTATGGAATTGATTTTTTGATTTCTTTTCCATATAAATTCTATAACTAAGTTCAGCCCAGTTGTATGAGTTATCAATAGGATCCAATTTAGTTTGGTATTCTGTTTCTCTTCTTCCGGCTTTGAATGAAGTTAGTGAAGATCTATTGCCTTTTTCAAATGATAATGAGGGTTCGACGTATATTCTCTTTACGTCTGTCTCTTTATTTAATGGATTAAATTTTTCATCAAATGAAAATTTCGCATAATCGGTCACTAACCTTGCGGACATACCGAAGAGATTTCCTTGATACTCAAGATTCAAGCGAGGTTGAGTTTTATATTCATTGGAAGAAAAAGGATTTAAATTATGAAATTGCTTCAATCTACCTATTATTTTCAAATTTTTTGTATTGAGGCCGACGTAGAGATTTCTCTTCAAGAAATCCTTTTGTTGAGTTCCTAAGATATCATCATTTAAGTCTTCAAAGTATAGATTATCGCTTACGTGTTCAGTACTAATGCTGAGGTATAGGTTAGAGCCTAAATTTGTTTGACTGTGTACCTTTGTTGCCCATCTTTTTTTAGTTTCTCCAGTTTGATCTAGAAACTTTCTATCATTAATAAAATATGAGAATGATATAAGACCCTCTGAATCTTGAGAAAGAAACCTTCCTTCGGAACTGATCCCGGATCCTCTTTTTTCTATATATCGTGGTGAGATTGTTAGATCATAGTTTGGAGCTAAACTAAAAAAGTAAGGCACTGATAGATCTAGACCATCTTTGCCTTGTTTAATAGATGGTGCTAAAAACCCAGAGAATTTTTCTTTTCCTATTGCTGTCCTCGCATAAGGCAAATAAAAGATTGGCGTCTCATTAACTTCAATTGTCACGTCTTTAATAACAGCATTCTTTCTATCTTCAAGAATTGTTATTCTCTTAGAATTTAAATTCCAAGATAGATCTTCCTTTTTACAACTTGTAATTGAAATATTTAATAATTCTATATCGCCATTAAACTTGAGATTTATATACTGAGCTTTGCCAAATCCTCTTTCCATAAAGTTAAAACTAGAGCTTGAGATGAAGAACTCATTATCAATTAAATCAGCTTCCATATTTTGCGCTTCAACAGAAAGGTTTTTAGACAATGCCTTGATATTTCCTTCAAGCTTTATGGTTTGGTTTTCACGGTCGTAAATTGCGTTATCTGACCATAATTGAACAATATCAGTTTTAATAACAACATTGCCCGTTAAACTAAGAATTTCCTGATCTAAGGATTCTATAACTTCTGCGTCAATAGAATTTATCTTAAGAGTTTTGTCTTCATTTCCCTTCAAGAGGTTTGAAAAAATAATCATAGATGAAACGATTATTAATAAAATAAAGGAGTACTTTTTAGACATAGTACAAATTAGAGTATTTTTGGTAGTGATTGTTCCATAAACTTGTTGAGATCATAAAGGAAGACCTCTTTAGATTACTATAATATTATGACAGAGATGAAAGATGACTTGTTAAATTGGGCCTTATTGCAAGGATCAAGTTTAGGATTTAAAAATATTGAAAGCTTACAGCCTCTAAGAGAGCAAGCAAGTCTGAGGCATTATTTCAGGATTCAGACTGATACAGGAACAAAAATAGGTGTTATATCTGAGCCCAATTCTAAACAAAATGAATTATTTGAGATTCATTCCATTTTTCTGACAAAAAATGGTATTAAAGTGCCAAAAGTAGAAGCTTCAGATCATCTTAAAGGTTTTATGATTTTAGAGGATTTCGGTGACAAAGTCGTTCAACTGGAAATAAATGAAGAAAATAAAGAGTTCCTTTTTAAAAAATCATTACAAAAAATTCATCAACTTCAAGAAATCAAACCACCTGCTGACCTCTTCAAGCTTACGCAGCAGACATTGAAACAGCAAATGTATCTTTTCGAAGAGTGGTTTTTTGTGGGTTTTTTAGAATTAGACTATTCTAATAATGATAAAAAAACGCTAGAAGATAGTTGGGAGCTAATAGCTAGAGAGTGTTCACTACAATCCCATGTAATGTGTCATTTTGATTTTGAATTCCGAAACCTTATGCTTCTAGAAAAAAATGAAATTGGAATATTAGATTTTCAAGATTTATGCTTAGGACCTTATGCCATAGATCTTGTGTCGATTTTAAAAGATATAGAAAACCCATTGAGTCATGAAGATTTACTAAATTATCTTAAATTCTATTTGGAAGATATCAAGGGCAACAAATCAGAAGAGTTAAAACTCTCAGACCTTGAAAAGGATTTAGATTTTGCTGGTTTCCAACGCCAGTTTAGGATTTTAGGAACACTATCAAGATTACACCTTAGAGATAAAAAATCTTTTAGACTTAAGGATTTAAAACAGACTCTAAGATTTCTTCAAGTAGACCTAGCAAAATATGCTTCTTTGAAAGAATTGGCTAACTTTTTAACAGAAAAAGTTGAACCGAAACTCATTAAAACTTTAAGACATATTCAATGAAAGCATTTTTACTCGCAGCAGGGAAGGGCAAAAGACTTCTTCCATTTACAGAGGATAATCCTAAGCCATTGGTAAAAGTTGGCGGAGTTTCCTTGATTGAAAGGATAATTAAGACCTTAAAAAATACCAATATTGAAGAAATTGTTATTAATCTTCACCACCGAGGTGAAAAGATAGTGAACTTACTTGGAGATGGCTCAGATTATGGGCTCAAGATTTCCTATTCCCTGGAAAAAGAACTATTGGGCACGGGGGGCGGAATACAAAATGCTATACATCACTTCGAGGAACCTTTTTTTGTTCTTAGTTCAGATATATGGACAGATTTTAATTTTAATAATTTAGAGCTTAAGGATGATTTCTTGGCGCATATGATTCTTATTCCTAATCCTGAGAGCAATCTAAAAGGAGATGTTTCACTTATCGATGGTTATGTTAGGTCTGACCTAGAAGAAAATAAATATACTTTCTCCGGAATAATGATTATTTCACCAGATTTGTTTAGTTTGTCTAAGGTAGGACCTCTGCAACTTTGGAATGATATTCTTAAACCAGCTTCTTTAAACAATCTTGTTTCAGGTGAGATCTTTGAAGGCAAGTACGAAAATCTCAATACTCTCGATGATGTTGAAAGATTAGACGGTTTACTGAGCGAGGAGTAAACTTGCATCTCAATGACGACTAAAGACTACATAATTGCTCCTTCTATCTTGTCAGCAGATTTTGCGCGCCTTGGCGAGGAAGCTGAAAGTGTCTTAAATTCTGGTGCCGACTGGATTCATTTTGATGTTATGGACAACCACTATGTGCCCAATCTAACTATAGGGCCTATGGTATGTAAGGCACTGCGAGATTATGGAATCAAAGCACCTATAGATACTCATTTGATGGTCAAACCAGTGGATAGTTTAATAGAGAGTTTTGCAAAAGCAGGATCAACTTATATTACTTTTCACCCTGAAGCTACTGATCATATAGATAGGTCAATAGAACTTATCAAAAGTCATGATTGTAAAGCTGGTTTAGTCCTAAACCCTGCAACTCCAGTTAGCTTAATTGAGGAGTCAATCGATAAATTGGATATGATTCTGCTAATGTCCGTTAATCCCGGTTTTGGAGGTCAAAAGTTTATTGATTCTGTGCTTAACAAAGTCACAAAAGTAAGAGATACGATTGATAGGAAAAATCTAGATATAAGACTTGAGGTCGATGGTGGAATTAACTTAGAAAATATAGCTACCGTAGCTGAAGCAGGTGCTGATACTTTTGTTGCCGGATCCGCTATCTTTAATGAAGAAGACTATTCTAAGATAATTAAACAAATGAGATCCTCGTTAGAAGCTCTCTGAAATAGTGGATATACAAAAAAAAATTCCAATTTCTCGTGAAATCCTAGCAGATATGGAGACTCCCCTTAGTGTTTACAGAAAATTGGCTAACTGTTCTTATAGTTATTTGTTTGAGTCGGTTGAAGGTGGAGATAAGTGGGCTAGATACTCTCTTATTGGCTTAAGAGCCAGGCGACTAATAAAGGTCATTGGAAATAAAGTTGTAATTCTTCAGGATGGGAAACAAATTGAGACTATAACAGCAGATGATCCCTTGGATTATTTAGATCAACTACAGAAAAGCTACACTCTTGAAGAAGATAGAAATTTACCAAAGTTTAATGGTGGTCTTGTAGGTTATTTTTCATATGATTGTGTCAGATACATTGAAAAGAAATTGATCGAGTCTGTTCCACCGGATTCCTTAGGGACACCAGATGCCTTATTTATGGTCTCTGAAGAAGTTGCCGTATTTGATAATCTAAAGAATAAACTTCATTTAATTATATTAATTGATAGTGAAGATGATCGAGATATTGCAGAGGGACGATTAGATGAATTAGAAGAAAAGCTAAAAGAGCCTCTTAAATTTCAAGATTTCAAGAAACCTGAAAAAACTATAAATGAATCTGATTTCATATCTGGATTTGGTGAAGATGAATTTAAAAATTCAGTGGAGAGAGCAAAAAAATACATCGAAGAGGGAGACATTATGCAAGTTGTTTGTTCGCAGCGTATGTCTATTCCTTTTACTGCCGATCCGGTTGCCTTGTATAGATCTATAAGGCAATTAAATCCATCACCTTATATGTATTATTTAAACTTACACGATTTTCACATAGTGGGATCCTCTCCAGAAATCTTAGCAAGACTTGAGGATAATAAGGTTACGGTAAGACCAATTGCCGGCACAAGAAGAAGAGGTAAAGATGATTCAGATGATTTAGCAATGGAAAAAGATATGGTTAATGACCCTAAAGAAATTGCGGAACATCTCATGTTAATCGATTTAGGAAGGAATGACGTAGGACGAATTGCTAAAGCTGGTACTGTAAATGTTACTGAACAATTTGGGATAGAAAGATACAGTCACGTTATGCATATGGTTTCTAATGTTGAAGCTGAATTGGAAGACGGCTTGTCTGCCATTGATTTATTTAAGGCTACTTTTCCTGCAGGGACTGTCTCAGGTGCTCCTAAAATCAGAGCTATGGAGATCATCGATGAATTCGAGCCTGTGAAAAGGGGTATTTATGGCGGGGCAATTGGATACCTTTCTTGGCAGGGCAATATGGATATGGCAATAGCAATCAGGACAGCAGTTATTAAAGATGATGTACTCTATATTCAGGCAGGTGGAGGTTGGGTTGCAGACTCAGTTCCGGATCTAGAATGGAAAGAATCATTAAATAAAGGTCGAGCTATTTTCAAAGCCGCAGAAATGGTGCAAGAAAAACTAGAAGGTTGATATATGTTACTGATGATCGATAACTATGATTCTTTTACATTCAACCTTGTTCAATACTTTTATGAAATGTCACAGGAAGTAGAGGTATATAGGAATGATGCAATAAGCGTGCAGAAAATTAAAAAGAAATCTCCAGATTATATTGTTATATCTCCTGGTCCTTGCACGCCAAAAGAAGCAGGAATATCCGTTGATGTGATCAGAGAATTTTCAGGTAAAGTACCCATTTTAGGAGTTTGCCTAGGCCATCAATCCATTGGTTCTGCTTATGGTGCAAATATAATAAAGGCTAATGAGATTATGCACGGCAAGCTTTCGAAAATTAGTCATAATGGAAAAGGTATATTCTCTTCAGTAGAAAATGAATTTCTCGCCACAAGATACCATTCCCTTGTTATTGAAGAGTCATCACTTTCAAAAGAATTTGATATTACGGCTAGATCTGAAGACGGGACAATAATGGCTATTCAACATAATTCAGAACCAGTCACCGGAATACAGTTTCATCCGGAATCCATCGCGACTGAACACGGCAAATCGCTTCTTAAAAACTTTTTGGATATTTACTAGATATGAATATACAAGAAGGAATAAGCAAAGTAGTCTCAAATCAAGATCTTCAAAAACAGGAAATGTCTTCTGTTATGTTTGAGATATTAGAAGGTAAGGCTACTGATGCTCAAATCGGTGCTTTTTTAATAGCTTTATCGATGAAAGGAGAAACGGTTGAAGAAGTAATTGGCGCAGTTGAAGTAATGAGAGAACTTTCTGAAAAAGTTAAAACTGATTTAACTCACCTGGTAGATACTTGCGGTACGGGAGGATCAGGAATTGGTATTTTTAATGTATCAACAGCTTCTGCATTTGTTGCAAGTCAATGTGGAGCAAAAGTCGCAAAACATGGCAATAGGTCAGCAACGAGGAGCAGCGGTAGCGCTGATCTTCTTGAACAAGCAGGTGTTCCTCTTACACTTAAACCCTCTGAAGTGGCTGATTGTATAAAAAATATTGGTTTAGGATTCATGTTTGCTCCAGCCCATCATAGTGCCATGAAGCATGTTGTTGGTCCTAGAAAAGAAATCGCTCAAAAAAGTATTTTCAATGTCCTTGGACCGTTGACTAATCCCGCATCTGCTAAAAGACAAGTTATGGGTGTTTATGACAAGAAGTGGATGAAGCCTATTACTAATGTGTTAAAAGAATTGGGAAGTGAACATACGATGATTGTTCACTCTAAAGATGGCTTGGATGAGATAAGTATCGCCTCTCCAACGTTAGTTATAGAGATGAAAGATGGAGACATCTCTGAGTATACTATTAACCCCGAAGATTTTAATTTCAAAACTTCTACGCTTAATGGATTACAAGTGAATTCTCCAGAAGAAAGTCTTAATCTTGTAAAACTAGGGCTAGCTGATGAACATCAAGAAGCTTCTTCTATGATCTCGATGGCAGCTGGTGCTGCACTATATGTTTCTGAAGTATCTAGCTCATTAGAGGTAGGAATTAGATTAGCTAATGAATGTGTAAAAGATGGTGGTGGGATTGAAAAACTTAATCAATTAGTTGAATACTCTTCTAAATTCTAATGGCAAGCTACCTTGACAAAATTATAAAAGATAAACACTCAGTAGTAACTGAGGAAGAGAGAAGAGAAAGCTTAGCAGATATCAAATCTAAGATTTTAGACTTGCCTCCAAGACGAGGATTTATTCAATCTATCCAGCAAAGAAATAATAAAGGCCTTGTATCTGTAATTGCAGAGATAAAAAAGGCTTCTCCTAGCAAAGGTGTGATTAGAGAGAATTTCTTACCTGAAACTATCGCTAAACAATACGAGGAAAATAATGCTACTTGTCTAAGCATATTGACTGACAAAAAATTCTTCCATGGCTCTTTAGAATATCTCAAGAAGATAAGGTCTAAAGTAGAGATTCCCCTTTTAAGAAAAGATTTTATTATTAATGAGTATCAGATTTATCAGAGTAAATTATATGGTGCAGATTGTATTTTATTGATCGTATCTGCTTTATCAGATAGTCAACTTAAGGAGTTTAAGGCTATTGCTGAAAGCCTAGATCTAGATGTTTTGGTGGAGATTCATAACCAAGCTGAACTAGAACGTATTCAACCAATAGATTTTCCATTTATTGGTATTAATAATCGGAATTTGAGTACCTTTGAAGTGGACCTTAAAACTACCAAAGAATTATCTCTAAACTTAAAAGACAAACTAGTCGTCTCTGAGAGTGGAATAAAGACAAGAGAAGATATAAATCAAATACTCAATTACGATGTTTTAAACTTTCTGGTCGGTGAGTCTTTTATGCGAGCAGAAAATCCAGGAACTGAACTTAGAAAGCTTTTTTTCTCCCCAGAATAAACTGGAAATACATAACAAAGTAAAGCCAAGATAATATCTGGGCTTTGAACTTTGTTTCTGTATTTTTAGAAGAAAAGATTAATTCTTCTAGTGAGAGAGCTAGTCTCTAGGTTTGGCTTCGTTTACTCTTAAATCTCTACCACCAAAATCATTTCCATCAAGCGCTTCAATAGCTGCTTGACCAGCTTCTTTTGATTCCATCTCTACAAATCCGAAACCTTTCGATCTACCTGAGTGACCTTCAGTGATTATCCTGACTGCGTTGACGTTTCCGTATTGAGCAAAATGAGCTTCTAATTCTTCCTCAGATGTGCTCCAGGGAATGTTTCCAACGTATATATTCATATTATCCTTTTCAAAAAAACATAGCATAATTGCTACGCGCGCAACTATACCTGTGTAGATTTAATTAGCAATGGGTAATTTAAAAATAATTTTTTACTAAACATAATAACTGG
>CACLEI010000021.1 GCA_902605935.1 uncultured SAR86 cluster bacterium
TGAAGATAGTGAAAAGAAGATAGATCTTAGAACTATCGATAGCGTTGGGCAAAAGAATACTGGCACTAAGGTGACTTTTTTAGCTGACCCACAGTATTTTGATAATGCTAAAATATCTGTATCTCAACTAACTGCTGCTTTAAAAGCTAAAGCAGTTCTATCGCCAGGTTTAAAAATTTCCTTTTCTGATGAAAATACTGGAAATTCAGAAAGTTGGTGTTTTGTAGATGGGCTCGCCTCCTATCTATCTACTTCAAATCAAGGAGGGGAAGTAGTTCCTTCAGATCCCTTTGAAGGTGAGTATCTTTCAGATGATGGAGGTCTTACATGGGCACTTCAATGGGTACAAGGAATAGCTGATCCTATATCTGAGAGTTATGTAAACTTAATTCCTACTTCTCAGGGAGGTACGCATGTTAATGGTACAAGATCAGGACTTACTGAAGCACTAAAAGAGTTTTGTGATTTTAGGAGTTTAATTCCCAGAGGTGTTAAATTAACAGCTGACGACATTTGGCTAAACTGCAGCTCCATAATCTCGGCAAAAGTAAAAGACCCTCAATTTACTGGTCAGACTAAGGAAAGATTATCATCTAAGGAATTCTCAAATATTTCTTCACAGATAATAAAGGACTCTTTCAGCCTTTGGCTCAATCAACATACAGAAGAAGGTGAAACTATTGCAGAAATATGTATTGCTAATGCCCAGGCCAGACAAAAGAGCAACAAGAAAGTTGATAGAAAAAAAATAGTATCAGGACCCGCTTTACCAGGAAAATTAACAGACTGCACTAGTGACGATCCAGAACAAGGAGAATTATTTTTAGTGGAGGGGGAGTCAGCTGGCGGATCTGCCAAAAGGGCAAGAGATAGAAACTTCCAAGCTATTCTTCCACTCAAAGGAAAAATTATGAATACTTGGGAAGTAGATGTTAGTGAAGTATTAGCTTCTCAAGAGGTAAATAACATTGCAATAGCTCTTGGCGTTGAACCTGGAAGCAATAATTTAGACGGACTCAGATATGGCAAAGTTTGCATTTTAGCTGATGCAGATTCAGATGGACTTCATATTGCCACCTTATTATGTGCTCTTTTCTTGAAACATTTCCGACCTCTAGTGGAAGCAGGAAGAGTTTATGTTTCGATGCCACCTCTCTATAGAATTGATCAAGGAAAAGATGTGTATTACGCTTTGGATGATCCCGAAAAAGATAAATTGGTGGATGAATTACAGAAGAAAAATAAAAGAACAAAAATAGAAGTTCAAAGATTTAAAGGTCTAGGAGAAATGAATGCTTCCCAACTGAGAGAAACTACTATGTTGCCTGGAGCTAGAAGACTGGTTCAACTTACAGTTAAAAATGGAGATAAATCATCTCAAATGGTTGATATGTTACTGTCAAAAAAGAGGTCTCAAGATAGAAAAGAATGGCTTGAAGATAAGGGAAACTTAGCTAATGTCTGAAAAACTTGAACAGCAATCTTTAAGTCTTTTTAGCGAGAAGGCATACCTTGATTACTCAATGTACGTAATCCTTGATCGAGCTTTACCCCATATAGGTGACGGACTTAAACCGGTACAAAGGAGAATTATCTATGCCATGTCTGAATTAGGGCTAAGTTCAGCAGCTAAATATAAAAAGAGTGCCAGGACGGTAGGAGATGTAATAGGTAAATTTCATCCTCATGGTGATACAGCCGCTTACGAAGCAATGGTCCTTCTATCTCAATCTTTCTCAACCAGATATCCTCTTATTGATGGTCAAGGCAATTGGGGCTCCATAGATGATCCAAAATCTTTTGCTGCAATGAGATATACCGAGTGCCGTCTCTCGCCATATGCAAAAAGTCTTTTAGAAGAGCTTGGGCAAGGTACTGTAGATTGGGATAGTAATTTCGATGGAACACTTCTAGAACCCACTGTATTGCCAGCGAGGTTACCAAATCTATTATTGAATGGTGCTACGGGCATAGCTGTCGGAATGGCAACTGACATACCTCCTCACAACCTAAATGAAGTTGTAAACGCATGTATTAAAATCCTAGATGAACCTAAAGTTACTGTTGAAGAACTATATAAAATTATTCCAGGACCTGATTTCCCGACTCAAGCCGAGATAATTTCATCTGAAGAAGATCTCAAGGAAATTTATCAATCAGGTAGAGGATCAGTAAGAATGAGATCTACTTATAGTATTGAAAATGGTGAAATTGTCATCACTGCCTTACCTCATCAAACATCAAGTTCCAAGATATTGGAACAAATAGCACTTCAAATGGACGCAAAGAAGCTTCCCATGATAGTAGATTTAAGAGATGAGAGCGATGAAGAGAACCCTACGAGATTAGTATTAGTTCCAAAATCTAACAGAGTTGATAAAGATGCAGTCATGAACCATTTATTTGCCACGACAGATCTTCAAAAGAACTACAGGGTAAATATGAATCTCATTGGCCTTAATGGTAAACCTCAGACTAGAGATATTAAGCTCGTTCTAAAAGAATGGCTGACATTTAGATCTCAAACAGTAACGAGACGATTGCAGTTTAGGCTGGACTGGGTTTTAGATAGACTTCATATACTGGAAGGTCTTCTAGTTATTTATCTAAATATCGATGAGGTTATTAATATCATCAGAAATGAAGATGACCCCAAGAAAGTATTACAGAAAAAATTTAAATTAAGCATAGTTCAAGTTGATGCTATTTTAGAGATAAGGCTAAGACAATTAGCGAAGCTTGAAGAAATAAAAATAAAAGAAGAACAAGGTAATCTTGACTCTGAGAGGAAAGATTTAGAAAAGTTATTAGGTTCCAAAAATCGCCTCAAAACTCTTATAAAAAAAGAGTTGAAAGCTGATGCAGAGATTTATGGAGATCAAAGGAATAGTCCTATAGTCATAAGAGAAGAAGCGTCTGCTTTTGATGAAACAGAATTAATTTCGTCTGATCCAGTTACGGTTGTTTTATCAGAAAGAGGGTGGATAAGGGCTGCAAAAGGACATGATATTGACCCAGAATCATTGAATTATAGGGAAGGGGATAGTTATTTTTCATCAGCTTTATCAAGAAACAATCAGAGTGCTATATTCTTTGATTCAAAAGGCAAAGCATACACTTTACCTTGTCATTCACTTCCATCTGCAAGAGGACAAGGGGAACCCCTTTCAGGAAGATTAAATGCAGAATCTGGTGAAACTTTCATGGGAGTAATTTCTGGAACAACCGAAGAAAAGATTGTCTTAGCAACCTCGTCAGGATATGGCTTCTTAGCAAATCTCGGAGACTTGCAAACCAAAAATAAATCAGGAAAAGCTGCAATAAGGGTTCAAGAGAATGCAAAAGTTTTGATTCCCAAACTAATCGAAGATGAAAAAGATGTTCTAGCTGCCATATCAAATCAAGGTCGTATGCTTGTCTTTCCTCATTATGAATTACCTCAATTAGCCAGAGGTAAAGGTAATAAAATTATTGGAATTCCAAAAGCAAACTTTGAATCTGGCGAAGAATTTTTACAAGAGTTGGCTGTAATAAGTGAAGGCAGAGAGTTAAAGTTGATAAGTGGAAAAAGACATTTCACAATTAAGTTTAAGGATTTAGAAAATTTTTATGGCAACAGAGGACGAAGAGGAAACTTCTTACCAAAAGGCTTTAGAAAAGTCGATAAAGTTGAGGTAGTCACTCCTGAGAACTTACAGTCTTAATTTTAAGGACAATATACTTTTAATTGGAGAAATTAATGAAAGAAAAATTTCCATCCCTAGGTAATGAGGTAACTATAACCGAAGAAATGTGTGATCTTAACGGTCATATGAACGTAATCTATTATGCTCAAATTTTTGAAGATGAGTTTCCTTTTTATTCTAATTTAGGGTTTAACTCCGATTACTTTAAGGAAGGTTATTCATTCTTTACTCTTGAAATGAATATAAGATATTTGAAAGAGATGAAAAAAGGCGAAATTGCTTTGCCTTGTTTTAGATACTTTGCGATCAAACCAAAATTAATCCATTACGGAGGGGTTATTCTTAATGAGTCCGGTGAAGTTTCTGCAATAACAGAAAATATTTTGGTCAATGTTGATATGAGTACACGAAGATCCTGTGAGATGAAAGATGAAATGATTCAGCATCTTAATGGAATGTTGGATGAACACTCGGCTACGGGGAATGTAGACTTTGAGTTAAGACTAAAGATTTAAATAGATAATAATTCTTTTTGTATTTTCTCATCAATTAAAGGAATAACTTCGGTACTCTCTAGATTTTCTTTTAATTGCTCAAGTTTGGAGGCTCCTAAGATTACAGTCGAGACGTTTTTATTTAGTAGACACCAGGCTATAGCAAGTTTTGACATGCTGATATTTAACTTTTCTGCAATTGGCGCTAACTTTGTAACTCTTCCCATCCTCTCCTGACCTCTATCAGACTCCACCATACTTTTTTTCAGCCATTCATAACCAGACAAGGTTGCTCTAGAGCCCTCTGGAATACCATCAAGATATTTTCCTGTTAAAGCACCGGAAGCTAAAGGAGACCATATAGTAGTACCAAGACCATACTTCTCATAGAGTGGTCCGTATTCGTTCTCAAATCTATTTCTATCGAGCAGGTTATATTGTGGTTGTTCCATAGAAGGAGGAGTTAAGTGATTCGTAAAGGCAAATTCATATGCTTCTGTAATTTCTTCAGCAGTCCATTCGGAAGTTCCCCAATACAAAACTTTACCCTGAGTAACTAGATTATGCATAGCCCAAACAGTTTCACCTATGGGTGTATCAGGGTCAGCCCTGTGACAGAAAAAAAGATCGAGATAATCTACTTGAAGTCTTTCCAGTGCTTGATGACAGGCTTCGGTTATATGCTTTCTGCTAAGGCCGATTTGAGTTGGTAACGGATTTTCTTTAGCTCCAAAGAATACCTTTGAAGAGACGCAATAAGAATCTCTAGGATTTGTTAGGGCTTTTAATGCCTTACCCATTACAATCTCAGACTCTCCTCTTTCGTATCCTTCGGCATTATCAAAGAAGTTAATACCTGCGTCTAAGCAAGTTCCAAACATAGACTCAGCAAGCTTCGTATCTACTTGTTTATTGAAAGTTACCCATGATCCAAATGATAGTTCTGAAACTTTCAGACCTGATTTGCCTAAATTTCTATATTTCATATTATTCCCCTAATAAAACTTGCTTTAATATCTCAACACCTTTTTCTATTTCCGAATTCGAGATATTTAGAGCAGGAGCTAATCTAAGGCAATTTGAACCTGCGGAAACCAAGATTAAGCCTTGTTCATATGCTTGATCTAAAACTTCATTAGCACTTTTATCTACTAAATCGCAACCAATCCATAATCCCGCCGACCTTATATCAGAGAAGATTCCCTGAGTTTCTAACTCAGATAAAAGATTTAAAAATAATTTCTCCTTTTCACTGACATCACTAAGAAATTTTTTATCACTCACTATATTTAATACCTCATGAGCGACTGCACAGGCAATTGGATTGCCTCCAAAAGTTGAGCCATGAGTGCCTGGCTGCATACTCTCACCAATTACTTTTGTCGTTAGTGTGGCTCCAATAGGTATTCCACCACCTAATCCCTTGGCAGATGTCACTATGTCCGGTTGAATGTCATAGTTCATGTATCCATAGAGGCTTCCCATTCTACCAACTCCACTTTGTACTTCGTCAATTATAAGAAGAGCACCTTTTTCAGACGTCACCTCATTAAGTTTTGTCATAAAGTCATTCGTCGCTTTGAAGACTCCAGCCTCTCCTTGAACTGGTTCAAGAATAACAGCTGCAGTTTGATCCGTAATAAGCTCATCTAAACACGACAAGTCATTAAATAATCCGTGCTTGATTCCAGGCATTAGGGGTTCGAATCCATTCCTGTGCATTTCAGAACTTCCTAGAGATATATTTAAAAGGGATCTTCCATGAAAAGAGTTTTGAAAAGAAACTATTTCATTTCTATTTTCATTTCTCGAAGAGTGATATTTTCTAGCTATTTTTATAGCAGCTTCGTTAGCCTCTGATCCCGAATTACTAAAAAAAATATTTTCTGCAAAAGTTAACTCAGTTAGCTTATTAGCTAATTTAATCGCTGGCTCATTTGTTAAGTAATTACTAAGATGCCATATTTTTTTTGACTGATCTGTCAGTGCCTTGACAAGAGAAGGATGAGAATGACCTAAGGAATTGACGGCTATTCCTCCTCCAAAATCTATGTATTCTTTATCATCTTGGTCCCAAACAAGAGATCCCTCTGCCTTTTTCGGCACAAAATTTGCAGGAGAATAATTTGGCAACATGACGTTGTCATATACCCCTCTTAATTTATTATTTTTACTATTTTGTTTCATTCACTGAAGTTTATTGGGCGAGAGAGTAGTATTATAGATACCCTTTTTATATGGTCAAAATTGAAAATAACTTAGAAGATAAAATATACAGGATATTGCTTCGTCCCAATCAATCATCTGATTGGAAATCTAGTTTGATTTTTATCCTCATAATAGCATTCACATGTTTATCCATTGGGATTGGTTTTGCCTTAGCTGGTGCCACTATGATTCTTCCATTTGCAGGATTAGAAATACTTTTTGTTGGTGTTTGCGTTTATTTAGTTATGAAAAATACTTATAAGCAAGAAGTGATAACCCTTACAAAAGAGACATTAAAGATTGAAAAAGGACAAGGAAGACGAGACCAAGTTTGGGAATATTTTAGGATGTGGTCTTTTGTTTCAGTTGAGCGACCAGAGCATCCCTGGTATCCAGCACATATAGTAGTTTCTTCAAAAGGAGAGCGCGTACCAATAGGAGATTTTCTAACTGAAGATGAAAAAGAAGAACTAGTCGAAAATCTTGAGAGAATAATTCTGGAATTAAAGTAACTACTTTCTTTGGTTAAATCTTTTCCCCACCATTGCTGAAGTGATATTTATCTTCTGAATATCTATAGTCCCACCAGCTATTCCCCAGCCCCAAACATCTCTGTATTTTCTTTCCATGGAATATTCTTTATTAAATCCGTAACCACCCATCAGCTGCATTGCAGACGCAACTACTTCTCGAGCAGTCTCATTTGAAAAACATTTTCCAACACTCGACTCGAAAATACTTGGAAAACCTTCTTGGGCATTATGAGCTGCTCGGTGGATAAGAAGCCTTGATGCCTCAACTTTCATTGCCATTTCTGCTAATTTCATTTGGACAGCTTGAAATTCAACAATGGGTTTACCAAATTGTTCTCTCTCTTGAACATAGTCAATTGCACTCTCTAATGCTCCAGAAGCTTGTCCTAAACACATTATCGCATTGCCACATCTCTCAAGATCGAAGGCTTCCATCAGTTTTTTAAAACCACCATTAGCTTCAACAATTATATTTTCAACTGGAACTTCTACGTTATCAAAATAAATATCCGCTGAGGGTATACCATTCCAACCCATAAGCTTTTCTTGCTGACCAAAGCTTACTCCAGGAGTATCTTTCTCGATATAAACTGCTCCAATACCATTTGCACCTGGATCATCTGACATTCTGCAGTAAACAACATAACCCTCAGAATGACCTCCACCAGAACACCATCTTTTAGTACCATTTAGAATAAATTTATTGTCTTTAATTTCAGCTTTTGTAGTCAGATCAGTCAAGGCTGAACCTGCATTTGGTTCTGACATTGAAACAGCAACTACTATATTTCCTGCACAAACTTCAGGAATGACCTTCTGCTTTAATTCTTCAGAAGCAAAATGTTCTATTGCCTTAACAGGACCAACACAACTTTCAAATATTGGAAATGCAACTGCTGAAGAAACTTTAGCGAATTCTTCCATGACAAGTAACGCATCTAAATTAGATAAACCTAGTCCACCATAATCTTCAGAAACATTGATGCCTAAGAAACCCATTTCTGAGTATTTTTTTAGCCATTCCTTAGAAAGTGGCTCGCTGGTCTGTTCCATTGAGTCGGCCACTTCAACCATTTCATTTTGAGCAAATGATCTTGCAGTATCTTGAAGTTCTTTTTGTTGTTCAGATAGTTTAAAGTCCATATTGCTCTCCTAGATAATTCTATCTATTTTAAATTGTTCTATATCTTCTTGAGTGTAGCCAAGGCTAGAAAGAATTTCTACATTATGTTCACCTAATTCAGGCGATCTAGTTTTTATTTGTCCTGGATTTTCTGATAATTCTATTGGAGGACCAACTACCGAGTATTCTTCATCCATGGTTGGGTAACTCATCTTAATAAAAGAACCCTTTTCGAGAATATGTTCTTCATTAAGTGTCTGTTTTGCTTTAAGTACTTCTCCTACTGGGATTCTTGAACTCTCTAGAGCAACTATAGCTTCTTGAGATGTTCTTTCTGCACACCAATCTGACATTCTTGCACTTATGAGTTCTCCGTTTTCGCCTCTACTTAAGTCATCTTTAAATCTCTCATCAGTTAACCAATCATCTTCTCCCATTAGGTTGACCCATCTTTCAAAAAGTGGGCCTCCTACGGTCTGAACGAGGATCCATCCATCTTTTGTTTTGAATGTATCTGATGGACCTGATGTCTGGGCTCTATTCATAGATGCAACCCTATTAACATTTAGTATTTCTTGTTCGATTAAAAGACTATTAGTTGTTGTAAGTGCTGTTTGTAATAAGGATGTTTGAACTCTCTGACCTCTACCAGTTTTTTGTTTTTCTAAATAAGCTAGTAGAGTTCCAAAGGCCGCAAGCGAGGCACTACAAAAATCTACATAAGGTGCATATGCTTTTGTTGGTTGATCCGGCTGCCCGGTCATATCCATAGCCCCTGACATAGCTTGAGCGACGCCATCAAATCCAACCCTTTCTGCGTAAGGACCGGTTGTTCCAAAAGCTGTGTTTGAAGTCAGTATTATTCCTGGATTTATTAATTTAAGATCATCATAATCTAGACCCATTGATTTGAGTGTTTGTTCTGGTAAGTTTGCAATGACAATATCAGAATTTTCTACAAGTCTTCTTACTATTTCCCTACCTTTATCTTTTGTTGGATTTAATGTTAAACCCATTTTATTTCGATTAAGCTGAAGAAACATTGCACCTTGTCCATCTTTTGTTACAGGTGTTACATATCTATCTTCACTTCCACTTACTCTTTCTATTCTGATAACCTCTGCACCATAATCTGCAAGCAGAGCACCGCAAAATGGTCCTGCAATATATCTTCCAAAATCTAAAACTTTTACGCCCGCTAAAATTCCACTCATAAAACTTGTTTCCTTTAAATTAAACTTCCCCATTTATTTCATGCATACTAGGATTATAATCAAGCTATGACAGATCAAGAAATACCAGATGGCTTCAAGGAGTTAAAAATTCCCCAACCTCATATAGAAAATTTAGGTCCGGGATATTATAAAAAAGAAGATGATCAATTATTTATGATCTTCTTTGCTAAAGAGGAGCATAGTAATTTTTACAACTCAGCACATGGTGGAGCACTCATGGCATTAGCTGATTTTTGTTTGACATCTTCTATGATGAAAGACAGAAATAGTTTAGTGACAACGGTTAGCTTTCATTCAGAGTTTTTAGCCCCTGCACCTATAGGCAGCAAGCTCTTAATCCGCTGTAAACCAAAAAAAATTGGTAAATCATTAGGATTTTCAGAAGGTGATATAACTGTGGATGGAGAGACTATAATTACTTTTGGAGGAGTTGGAAGAATAATTAAAAATAATGGATAAAAAGTACGAAATAATTCTTTATGGGGCTACCGGTTTTACAGGTCAGATTTGTTGTAAATACATTCGAGATAATTATCCTGATTTGCTTTGGGCAATTGGAGGAAGAAATAAAGAGAAACTTCAGCAAATTAAATCAGATTTTAATCTCAATTGTGACGTATTTGTAGCTGATGGAGCAGACATAGATGCTTTAAAACTAATGACACGTCAAACTAAAGTTGTGTTATCTACTGCTGGACCATTTGCAAGATATGGCTCTTTGCTGGTTCAAGCATGTGTTGAAGAAAGCTCTCACTACACTGATATAACTGGAGAGAATCATTGGGTAAAAGGTTTGATTGATAAGCATCATGAAGAAGCTGCTTCTAAAGGCATAAGAATTATTCCGTCGTGCGGTTATGATTCTATTCCTTCTGATATCGGAGCTTTTTTTACTATTTCTCAATTTGACAAACCTGTATCAAGAGTAGACGTCTATCATGAAGCTCAAGGCGGTGCCTCAGGCGGAACAACTGAGACAATATTTACTATGGATGGCGTTGGAAAAGAAATGAGAGACCCTTTTGTTTTGAATCCTAAAGACACAATATCAGATGAGCAGAGGGAAAATTCTAAAGATGGATTTAAGGTAGAGAAAGTTGATGGCCTAGAAGGATGGGCCGGTGTAGGCGT
>CACLEI010000022.1 GCA_902605935.1 uncultured SAR86 cluster bacterium
AAATGCAGAAAAATTCTTTGAAACTTATTGTGATTTTGTAACAAAAGTAACCAGTGATCCTAGCTTAAAAATAGAAGACTTAAAAAAGTCTTTAGATAATATTCAGGATAATTCACCTATCGATACTCCTCGTTTACTTACTGCCGCTCTTGGTCTGGGAAGTGAGACAGGAGAATTTGTAGAAATAGTCAAAAAAATGATTCTGCAAGGTAAGCCGGCCGATCAAGATAATATCTTTCATATGAAAAGAGAATTAGGAGATGTGATGTGGTATTGGGTTACAGCCTGTATGGCTTTAGAGCTTGATCCAGTCGAAGTGATTTCAGAAAATCAAAAGAAACTTGAAGCTCGATATGGAGAACAGTTCACCATAGACCAGAGTGAAGTAAGAGCCAAGGGTGATCTATAGCTAGTAGATTCTTGAAACTGCTGTTTTTTCTGCTTCTGTAGGCTCTGCCCTTTTTAAATCCATAGATTTCCATACATCATCTAACGCATTCAAAAAATGGTCTATATCACTAGCTTCATGTCGAGGGGTGATAGTGACTCTAAACCTTTCATCGCCTTTTGGAACGGTAGGATGGAAAACAGGTTGAATGTATATTCCGTGTTTTTCAATTAAAAGATTAGCCGCACCTTTACATAACCTAGGGTCATATAAATGTATTGGGATAATGTGACTATCATTTTCAAGAAAAGGAATTTCAAGATCTCTCAAGCCCAATCTTATTCGGTCTGAATTAAGTCTAATATTGTCCCTAAGATGTTCAGATTCCATGGCAATTTTGATACTAGTTATTGAAGCGGCAGCTATCGAAGGATTCATAGAAGAAGTAAAAATAAATCCAGGCGCAAAGCTTCTAATATAGTCAATAATGTCAGAATTAGCTGCGACATAACCGCCCATTTGACCAAATGATTTAGACAAAGTACCGTTGATAATATCTATATCTTCTTCGAGTCCCTTTTCAGCAGTAATGCCTCTACCTTCAGGTCCATAAAGTCCGACTGAGTGGACTTCATCTAGGTAAGTTAAAGCATCGTACTTCTTAGCAAGCTCAATAATCTTTTGAAGAGGGGAGCGGAGACCCTCCATAGAATATAAAGATTCAAATACGATTATTTTTGGTGTATTTGCATTAGCTGTCTTTAAAAGTTCTTCCAAATGTTCAGTATCATTATGCCTAAAGACATGACATTCAACATTCGCATTCTTTATACCTTGTATTAAAGAGGCATGGTTAAGTTCATCAGAAAATACCTCTACCCCTTCAAGGTTTTTACAGAGTGTCCATAAGGTTGACTGATTTGCGGTATAGGCTGAAGGAAAAAGTAATGCTGATTCTTTCCTATGCAGGTCTGCCAATAAATTCTCAAGATCAACGTGATAAGTTGAGGTACCAGATATATTTCTTGTTCCGCCAGATCCTGTACCAAGCTCATTTATGACTTCCACGGATGTTTTGGTAACCTCTGGGTGTTGGCTAAGGTTCAGATAGTCATTACTGCACCAAACTTCAACTTCCCTTTCTTGTCCTTCGAATCTCTCAGTAGCTTTAGGAAAGCTAGATTTATTCCTGTTTATAGCTCTAAACTTTCTATAGAGGCCTTGAGATTTTAATGATATGAGTTCGTCTGAGAAGAATTTTTTGTAGTTCATGAATTAATTACTAAGAAAAGTTAATATAATTATGGTTGACGCGAATTGCATTGTAATTGAAATCTTTAGTGCGAAAGTAATTAAGAATAATTCTCATTTAAACCTATTTTGAAAACCTTAAAAATAGCATCTAGGAAAAGTCCTCTAGCAAGGATTCAAGCATTACTTGTAGCTGAAAGGATATCAGAATCTTTCCCCGATATTGAGATATTACATCTTTATACAAATACTCTCGGTGATGAAGATTTGACTACTCCCCTAAATAAGATGACTGATATTGGAGTGTTTACAAACGATATAAGGAACGATCTTATCAATAAAGTTGCAGATATTGCTGTGCATTCATGGAAAGATCTGCCAGTAGATCTAGAAGAAGGCACAGAGATAATTGGTACGCTCGAAAGAGCAGATATGAGAGATATGATCTTTTTAAAGAAAGATAGTATCGGTAAAAATGATCTCTCCATCCTGAGCTCTTCGCCAAGGAGAGAAAGGAATCTATCCACCTTTTTGCCGTCAGCATTACCGTTTAAGTCAAAGATAAAATTTAAAGATGTTAGGGGGAATATTCATACTAGATTAACAAAATTGATTGAAGGAGATGATGATGGTTTGGTTGTAGCTAAAGCAGCCATTGATAGATTCATGCAAAACAAAAGTGGTGAATTTGAGAAAGATAAAAAATCTCTTTTTGATATCCAGAAAAATCTAGAATGGATGGTGCTTCCTTTATCTCAAAATCCTTGTGCAGCTGCTCAGGGCGCTCTTGCGATCGAAGCCCGTCAGGATGATGAAAGAGTTAAAGAAATCATTTCTACTATTTCAAATCAAGAAGCTTTCGATTCGGTTGAAGTCGAAAGAACCATATTGAAATCATATGGCGGCGGATGTCATCAAAAAATAGGTGTTAGTCATGAAATCTTAGAATCAGGTAAGTTAATCACAATAAGGGGTGAGACTGAATCAGGGGAGGATCTATCGGAAAGATCACTTAGTAATAATGTAGAAAATTATTTTGATAATGTAAATCATAAAAATTATTTCCCTAAAAATAGAGATGAACAAAAATTTTTTGAAAGAAAACCAATTCGTGATTCTATTGAGGTCCTGAAAAAAGTTAAGAATAAGGGAATTTACGTCAGTAGATCAAACGCTATAGCAAGTGCTAACTTGATAGACGATTCCAATATCATCTGGACTAGCGGCATAGATACTTGGAAATCTTTAGCCAAAAAGGGGTATTGGGTTAACGGTACTTCAGATAGTCTTGGCGAAAATAACTCTCCAGAGGAAAGTATATTTAAAGAGGTAAGTTGGTTAAAAGTATCTCATAAAGATAATTTAAATGAAGCAAAATCGGTATTATCTACATACGAATTAAATCCTCTTGATGTTTCTGAAAGACTTTTAGAATGTGATTACTTCTATTGGATGAGTGCAAGCTCATTTGAGTTAGCCATAAAAAAATACCCTGAACTTAAAGAGCGAAATCACGCTTGTGGACTCGGAAAGACTTTCGAGCTGATAAAAGAAATAGTACCGAACGTTTCTGCGTTTCTAGACTTTGATAGCTGGAATGAAGCCATAAGAAACAAGATAAAATAATATAGCTCTTTTGCCTAAGGTATAATGTAAGCCTCTTATTTCAATTAGTATGAACGTATCACGAAAATTTCCCCAATCAAGATTAAGACGAACTAGATTTACTTCGCCTATAAGGAGTTTGGTTGCTGAAAACAGTCTGTCAGTCGATGACTTAATACAACCTATCTTTGTAAAAGAAGATTTAGATGGAATCGAAAGCATTGATTCGTTGCCAGGGATCAATAGGTATGGATTGAATGCTTTAGATAAAGAAATAGAAAATATACAAAATAATAAGATAAAAGCTGTTGCTATATTTCCGGTTATAAATCCTGAAAAAAAAGACGATCAAGGAAGTGAATCATTAAATGAAGACAACTTAGTTTGTACTGCCATAAAACAAATAAAGAAAAATTCTGAATTGGCAGTGATCGCAGATGTAGCTTTAGATCCCTATACTTCACACGGTCATGATGGGGTATTAGATGAAAACGGATATGTAGAAAATGATAAAAGTCTTTCTCTTCTGATTGAGCAAGCTCTAACTCTCGCCAAGGCTGGAGCGGATATGGTTGCTCCTTCAGATATGATGGATGGCAGGATAGCGGGTATTAGAGAGTCATTAGAATCTAATGAATTTACTAATACGATTATCCTTTCTTATGCTGCAAAATATAGTTCAAAATTTTATGGTCCTTTTAGAGATGCAGTAGGGTCTTCTGCTAACCTTGGCGCTGGTAGTAAGGATACTTACCAAATGTCCGTTGCAAATATTGAAGAAGCATTGCATGAAGTCAAAATGGATATTGAAGAAGGTGCCGATATAGTTATGGTCAAGCCTGGAATGCCTTACCTAGATGTTATTAAAGCTGTTAAAGATACTTTTAAAATACCCACCTTTGCCTATCAGGTAAGTGGTGAATATGCCATGCTGAAAGCTGCAATAGAAAATGGTTGGTTGGCAGAAGAAGTCCTAGAGGAATCCTTGTTAAGCTTTAAAAGGGCTGGAGCAGATTGTGTTCTCACCTATGCTGCTAATGAAATAGCAATAAAGTTAAATCAGTAAAACCTTGCCTAATAAAAAATTCATAAATGCCATAACAAGAAAGCCACAGGCCTGCCCGCCTATATGGCTCATGAGACAAGCCGGTCGATATCATGATCACTATCAAAGCTTAAAGAAAGATCATACTTTTGAAGAGCTTTGCAAAAAACCCAGACTAGCTGCCGAAACAGCAATGGGTCCTATTAACGAATTTGATTTTGACGTAGCGATTCTGTTTAGCGATATATTGTTTCCTCTTGAAGCACTTGGTATGGACCTATCTTATAACCCAGGACCTCAATTTGGACTCCATCTGGACGAAGATAACGCCGAGAGCCTTCTTGTAAATCAAAACCCTATCAACTTTATGGAGTTTCAGGGAGAAGCCATTGAAAGAACCATTGAAAGACTACCCAGTGATAAGTCATTAATAGGTTTTGTCGGTGGACCCTGGACCTTGATTGCATATGCATGCAACATTAGTAAAGATTCTAGGAAATTAAATTTTAATAATTTCCAAATAGGTCTTCTAGATAACGTGATTCTTCCACTACTAAAAGAGAATGTGGAATTACAATTAAATGCGGGAGCTGAGGTGGTAATGATCTTTGACTCTAACGCACATCTGCTGGCTGAAGAAGATTTAAACATCTATCTCGACAAAACCTTTAATGCACTGGCTAAGGAATTTCCTAATAAAGTAGGCTATTACGCCAAGGATGGTATTGACTATGAGGCCATTATTGCGAAGCAAAATGACCCTGAGATTAATTTAGCAGGAATGGGTCTAGACTCTACTATTGACCTTAGGGAGTACTTTAAAAAAACTACAAATGGGTTTGTGCAGGGTAATTTTAGTGAGCACTTCTTAACTCTCCCCCATGAAGAATTCTTACCCAAATTAGATACTTTCATAGAACAAATGTCAGTGCTATCTCCAGAAGAAAGATCTGGCTGGGTTTGTGGGCTAGGCCATGGAGTTCTGAAAACAACGCCTCAGGAAAACGTCAAAGAGTTTGTAAAAAGAGTAAGAGCATCCTTTTAATGTATGGATATTGAGGAAAAAAAATCCCTAACTTCATCTTGGTTCAGAGAACTAAGAGATATGTTCTGCGAAGAATTTGTCGATATAGATGGCGGGAGTTTTGAAAGAAAGAACTGGGATCATAAATTTGAAGGAGGCGGAGAGATGAGCCTCATGAAAGGTGAAGTCTTTGAAAAGGTTGGTGTAAATATATCTACGGTATCCGGAAAATTTGATAATGATTTTAAATCTGAAGTTAAGGGCACAGATGAAGCTCCTAACTACTGGGCAAGTGGCATCAGTCTTGTGGCACACATGCAATCACCCAAAGTACCTGCTTTTCACTTTAATACTAGGTATATCGTTACTGGAGATTCCTGGTTTGGTGGTGGTGGGGATTTAACCCCAACAATCAAAAAAGATGATGAAATTAAGTTCTTTCACAAATGCATGAAGGAGGCTTGTGATTCGGCTGATCCAGATTATTACGAGAGATATAAAAAGGCTTGTGATGAATATTTCTATCTTCCGCACAGGTCAGAAGCTAGAGGCGAAGGTGGAATATTTATAGATCACTTAAAAACAGATGATTGGAATAAAGATTTTAGCTTTATAAAAGAAGTAGGTTTATCCACCTTAAAAGCGATTACAACAATTATCAGAAATCTTAAGGATGAGGAATGGACAGAACAGGAAAAAGAGCAACAACTTATCAAAAGAGGTCGTTATGTTGAATTTAATTTACTTTGGGATAGAGGAACTGCATTTGGCATAAAAACTGGGGGCAATTCGGACGCTATATTGATGTCTATGCCGCCTACTGCTAAGTGGGATTAGATGAATACATACTTAATTTTTAAAACCATTCATATAATCTCTGTAATTACCTGGATGGCAGCCCTCTTCTACCTTCCAAGACTATTTGTATATCACTCCACCAAGGAAATAGGCTCAGACGCTTCTGAGACCTTTAAAGTGATGGAGTCTAAGTTACTGAAAATCATTGCGAATCCATCTCTCATTCTGGTTTGGATCTCAGGTCTAGCCCTTTTGAGCTACAAAGGTTTAGAAATTTGGCTGGTTTTAAAAATGTTTCTTGTCATGGGCATGACTCTTTTTCACTTTTATCTGAATTTTCTCAGAATAAGTTTTGAGGCTGATTCCAACATAAAATCTGAAAAGTTCTTTAGAGTTATAAATGAAATACCGACGATATTGTTATTGATAATAGTTGTGCTAGTTGTCTTTCAACCCAGATTTTAAAACTCTACAACCTCTCCAGGTTTTAAGACTTTAAAGAAATCTTCAGATAAGCCTCGCTCTTCAAGAGCTTGATTTAAAAGCTTTGGCGGTTCCATAATCTCTTCATCTGTTAACTGAAAAGTGCCCCAATGCATTCCAAAATTCCTTTTAGATTCAAGATCTAGAGCTACCTGAATTGCTTCAGATGGATTTACATGATTTGTTTTCATGAACCAGCGGGGGGCATAAGCCCCTACAGGAATTAAACTAAGAGAAGGAGAGCCTAATCGTTTTTTTGTTTCAACAAAATCACTGGAATACCCTGTATCTCCAGCGTGGTAGATAGACTCTGTTTTGAGTTCCATAAACCAACCACCCCATAGACTTTTATTTCTGTCAGCAATACCTCTTGCCGACCAATGTTGTACCGGAGTAAAAGTAAATTTTGATCCGTTGATTTCAATTTCTTTCCACCAAAGAAACTCTTTAACGTTCTCTATGCCTCTTCTTTCTAGTCTCCTCTTATCTCCCTTGGGAACCAAGAATATTGCATTAGGATTGGCTTTATAGATCATCTTAAGACTTCTTAAATCCAAATGATCATAGTGATTATGGCTGACTGTAATGACGTCTATCTTAGGAAGCTTATCTATGGGAATTGCCGGTGGAATTAGCCTTTTGGGTCCTGCAAATCGGACAGGAGAAGCTCTTTTTGAGAAAACGGGATCGGTAAGAATAGTTAACCCATCTTTATTAATAAGATACGTTGCATGCCCAATCCAAACGAGATAATCAGTTGAGCTAGGAGTTAGCTCTTTCCACTCATCAGATGAGTCAATCGCTACAAGTTCAGGTTTTTTATTAGTGAAAGACCATTTTAAAAATTCCCTAAAAGACTTCCCCGCAGCCTCTTCATCTGTATTTTTAAATCTCTCATTTGGCATGATTAAGCTTGAGAATAACAACAATGGAAGAATAAATCTTTTCATTTAGTTTATTCTATTTAGATAGAACTTTATCTATTTCAATAATTTGGTCCTGAGTGATTGGTCCCTTTGATTCAGCATCTAAACATTCTAAAAGTTCATTTCTATTTTTGACCCCTAAAATTACTGAAGAAACCTTTTCTACGCTCAGGGCATATCTGTGCGCAAGAATTGATGGATTCATTTTCCATTCGAAAGCTAACTTTCTAAATGGTTCGGCTTTATCATAATCTTCGAAATCTTTTATATCAAAACCCGATGGGTGCGGCTCTCTATCCATTTCTAAAGTTAATGCTCCAGCTTGAACTGCTCTAATTCCAAGTATTGGTACTCCAACTTTTTGACTTTCTGTAAGGATTTTTTGAGGATCAAAATCCTGATCAACATATCCAATAGCACCGGCTGAATTTAAAGGATTAACAACACACTGAATAGCTTCAGGTTGCATTTCATGATTTAAGGCCTCAAGAATTGCTTGAGTCTGGCCTAAACCACCTATACCCCAGCTACCAATCTTCCCTTCTTGTTTTAATCTTTCAAAGGCTGGTATAACTGCGTTGTAATAACAAGAAAGTGAAGTTGTATTAGTCTCTCTGTGCTCATTAAGTGTATAAAGCTGAAAATCATCCTTTCGTAACTGTGAGTGCAGTAAAAAAAGATCAACCCTTTCCATATTAAGATTAACAAGACTTTTATCAAGAGAAGAAATTAAGCGCTCATATACTTCGTCATCTGGTAATGTTCCTAATCTGCATTTTGTAGTAATTTTTACCTCACCTAAGTCTTTTCCTTTAAAAACCTCACCAACAACTCTTTCGGCTTCTCCCTTTCCATACATTGGCGCAACATCTAGATGATTAATTCCGTTTTCAAGTGCTAAATTTACTGTTGCTATAGCCTCTTCTCTTGTAGTCTCACCCCAAACTTGGCCGAGCCCACCTCCTCCAAGTGTAAGTGCACTTATTGATCCATAGGGTTTAAAAGATCTTTTTTCCATTAGTAAGCAGGGGCTTGGCGCTTCAACCAAACCATTTGGAAAGTAATACCAATCAAATAAATAACTAAAAAAGAAAAATGAAAATTTAATAGAAGAGGATCTTCAAAGCTATCTATAAAAGGATCCCCAATAGGCAGTCTTCTTAAAAAATCTGTGATGGCAGGGATCATATGGAAAAGTAATGTGGAGGTATATCCCAGTGCTTGAAAGTACTTTGAATAAAAGCCAAACCATTTATAACGCTCCATGATATATCCGCCAGCAAGAGCAATTAAAGTCAACACACCAAGAATATGAGCCACCCCAAAGCCCCCTTGGTTATAAATACCTAGGGCCGATCCCGCCACTAGCAAAGTCACTAAAATATATAGTTTTCCTGAGCTTTCTTTGAATGAAATAACTCGATACTTATATAAGGTATAAAACCCGCTTAGAACGGCTAATACTCCCAAAATAGTATGAAACCAACCAAGTAATGTCATCTCTGGCATTTTTATTCCCCTTTTTATTTTTTAAATATTTATCCAGTCCCCATGGAATCCAAAAGGGACTCTCTGAGGTAAATGGACTTTAGCTAAAGGCCCAGAACTCACCTCTTGGGCGTTTAAAATGATTAGATCACTTTTATCTGTCTCTTGGTCATAGACAAGTGATAGAAGGTAACCCTCATCCTCCTCATTAGCTCCGTCGGAAGGAACAAAAACAGGCTCTGCCCCAAAATTTCCAGAGCCATACTCGTATACTTCAGAGGTGTCATTCACAAAATCGTACTTAACGATTTCTTTAAAATCTGGTTTTTTAAAATTTGAAGATGCAAGGGCATAACCAAATTGGTTTGATTTGCTGACAAGATCCGGATGAATTCTTGGAAATTCTATAGACCTATCATCAAGTTGTTCTGATTTAGCACTCCCCGACTTGAGGTCTATGATCCATCTTGTAAGATGTGGAGAGGATTCTGTAAATGGACCATTCCTATCTTTATCAAATAATCTGTCA
>CACLEI010000023.1 GCA_902605935.1 uncultured SAR86 cluster bacterium
TTGTTGATGGGCGCCATTGTGAATATGGAACCTAATCTGTACAAAGGTATTATTTCCAATGTTCCTTTTGTTGATGTTATTACTACTATGTCTGATCCTAGTATCCCTCTTACAACTGGAGAATATAGCGAATGGGGTAATCCGGACATTAAAGAAGAATTTGAATACATCATGCAGTATTCACCCTACGATAATATCTCTGAACAAGAATATCCTAGCATTTTGGTGACTGCTGGTTTATGGGACTCTCAAGTTCAGTACTACGAACCAGCTAAATATGTCGCTAAGTTGAGAGATTACAATAAAGGTAAAAATCCCATTTTGATGAAGGTCAATATGACAGCAGGTCATAGCGGTGTAAGTGGTAGATTTGAAAGTTTAAAAGAGTTGGCTATGGAATATGCTTTCCTTCTTAGGCTGGATTCTAATTAATGGAATCCAATAATCCTGTATTAGAAGAAAATAATTCAAAGATTCTCTCAGTGCTCATGCTGATAATCTTATTTGTGAGTATGGGACAGTCCGTCTATTGGCAAACCATGCCCATTATTGGAAGAGAATTTAACTTCACAGAGGTTGAAATTAATACAGTTGTCTCGATTTCTGCTGCAATGTTTATTGTATTCACCCCTTTTTGGGGAAAACTGAGTGACAGAATAGGTAGGAAGGCAGTACTTCTTATCGGTTTATTAGGATATGTACTATCCAATATTCTATTTCTTTACTCCGCTTCACTGGGCTTGGTAGGCACTTTTACGGGCTTGTCCTTATTAATGATTTTGTTGATGGCCCGTATAGTTAATTCTGCAATTGGTGCTGCATCGAGGCCAGCTTCTGGAGCATATGTTGCCGATGTTACTTCAGAAGAGGAGAGGTCATCTGGAATGGGGAAGTTTGGAGCGGCAAATAATATTGGAACTATATTAGGACCTGTAATGGTGGGCTCATTAGTGGGTATTAATATTTTTAATGTTCAGATACCTGAATTTGGGCTTCTTACCCCCCTTATTGTCATGTCCTTCATAATGGCAATTGCGACATTTCTTGTGTATTTGTTTCTACCGAACAGACCTATGTCGTCAAATATTGATACTAAAAGAGAAAAGATTGTTTTAGACAAAAACCTAAAGATACTTATTTCAATAGGAGTTATTATTTTTACGGCTTTTGCATTAGTGCAATCGATTACAGCCTATTATGTTCAAGATAGATTTGACGTAAGCCTTGATGAGACTGCGAAAACAACAGCATTACTTTTGGGAACTATGGCATTTATGGCCATTATTTCTCAATTAACATTTGTCCAAAGATATAAAGGCAGCCCCTTAAACTTAATAAAATTCTCACTGCCTCTTTTTATACTAAGTTGTTTGTTCATCATATTCTCACCTACTTTCTTATTTCTTTACCTAGGTATGGCTCTTATGGGTCTTGGAATGGGTCTTGCTTCCCCAGGATATACATCTGCAGCTTCTTTGAATGCAGATGAAGATAATCAAGGAGCGGCAGTTGGTTTGGCAATGATAGCCCCAGGCATAGGCTTTGCTCTTGGCCCTTTAATAAGTGGTTTTCTTTACAGCATCTCAATGAACTTACCTTTTATTTTTATACTTCCATTATTTATATTACTTGCAATTCTTATAAAGCGATTGGAAGAATTAATTTAACCAAGAATCTGGTATTTGCTAGTCCAAATAACTATAATAGCCAAGCTTTTGCGCGCTCAGAAAGCAGATTCTTAAATAGACAAGTGATTGAAAACGATAACCGACCAGTAAATCTCAATTTACTAACCATTAGCCTGCCCATCATAGGGGTTTCTTCTATATTGCATAGAATATCAGGAGTAGCTATTTTTTTTAGTTTTCCGTTGGTTGTATGGATGCTTAGCATTTCTTTAAAATCAGAGGAAAGCTATTCCTTACTTTCCAGTCTTTTTCAAAGTTCTACTATTTTGAAGATTATGATTTATCTTTTTTTAGTAGGATTTAGCTATCATTTGCTCGCAGGTTTTAAAAAACTCTTAAGCGATGCCTTTGGGATAGGTGAAACATTGGCTTCTGGAAGAATCTTATCTTGGATAGTTTTCAGTGCAACTTTTTTAATAGCAGTTTTATTTATTTTTTATATCTTCTAATCATGTTTACACGACTAGGACACGGATCGTTAGAATTTTTGACTGTAAGAGTTTGCGCTATCTTTCTTTTACTCTATACCCTTTATCTGAGCGGCTTTGTTTTACTGACAGATGAAGTGAATTTTAATCAATGGTCAGCATTTTTTGACAATACAATAAATAAAATATTTACATCAATATTCTTCTTAGCTTTTGCAGTTCATACTTGGTTTGGAACTTGGGCTGTGGCAAGCGATTATCTTACACCCAGAATATTTGGAAGCTTCGGTAGAATTTTATATCTTATTTTTAGAGGTATTGTTGCGGCCATAATTGCCCTGGTATTGACTTGGGCCATAATAATAATTTGGTGAAAATATGTTAGTTAATGAAATTATAAATGCGAAAGACCTTCCAGTCATGGAATTTGATGGAATTATTGTAGGTGGAGGAGGAGCAGGTATGCGGGCTTCACTTCAACTTGCAGAATCAGGTTTAAATACTGCTGTCATATCAAAGGTATTTCCTACTCGATCACATACAGTCTCAGCTCAAGGTGGTATCACCTGTGCAATCCAAAGTGATGACCCTGATGATGATTGGAGATGGCACATGTTTGATACCGTTAAAGGGTCAGACTACATAGGCGATCAGGAAGCTATAGAATATATGTGTAGTGAAGGTCCTAAAGCTGTTTTTGAACTAGAGCACATGGGTTTACCTTTCTCAAGAACTGAAGAAGGAAGAATCTATCAAAGACCTTTTGGTGGCCAATCTAAGGATTATGGTAAAGGTGGTCAAGCTACTAGAACATGTGCTGCAGCCGACCGAACTGGACACAGCCTTTTGCATACACTTTTTCAAGCTAATCTCAAAGCTGGTACTAACTTTCTAAATGAATGGTTCGCAGTAGATTTGGTTTTAAACTCAGACAAAGCAGTTGTAGGAGTCATTGCCTTCAAAATTGAAACTGGAGAGATCTATTACATAAAATCAAAGGCAACTGTTCTTGCGACAGGGGGGGCAGGTAGAATTTATTCATCCACTACTAATGCTCTAATAAATTCAGGAGATGGAATTGGAATGGCTTTAAGGGCTGGTATGCCAGTTCAAGATATAGAAATGTGGCAGTTTCACCCAACCGGAATTCATGGGGCAGGAACTTTAGTCACTGAGGGATGCAGAGGAGAAGGTGGATATCTTTTAAACAAGGATGGCGAAAGATTTATGGAAAGATATGCCCCTAATGCAAAAGATTTAGCCAGTAGAGATGTAGTAGCAAGATCTATGGCTTTGGAAATTTTAGAAGGACGAGGATGCGGACCAAATGCTGATCATATTTTCCTAAGATTAGATCATCTAGGACCTGAAGTAGTTCATAAGAGATTGCCTGGAATTACCGAACTTTCTAAGACTTTTGCAGGAGTTGATCCTGCTGTTCAGCCAATACCTGTTGTACCTACATGCCATTATATGATGGGAGGAATACCTACGAATATTAATGGACAAGTTATTTCGGTGGAGCATGGTGAAGATAAGATAGTTGATGGTCTATATGCAGCTGGTGAAGTAGCTTGCGTATCAGTTCATGGAGGAAATAGATTAGGAGGAAATTCTCTCCTAGACTTGGTTGTATTTGGTAGGGCCGCTGGTCTTTACATAGAAGAGAGTATGAAGCAGGGTATCGAAGTAAAAGATGCATCTAACGATGATATTGAAAAAGCTTTAGAAAGACTAAATAGATTAAATGCTTCAACAGAAGGCGATCAAGTATCTGTTCTTAAAGAAAAAATGCAACAAAATATGCAGACTAATTTTGGGGTATTTAGAAGAGGAGATTTGATGGAAAAAGGTATCGAAGAACTAGCCAAGACTAGAGAAGAAGTAAATGACATTTTCCTTCAAGATAAATCGGCAACCTTTAATACAGCTAGAATAGAAGCTTTAGAGATGCAAAACCTTTTTGAGGTAGCAGAAGCTACTGCGATAACTGCTAATGAAAGAAAAGAAAGCAGAGGTGCTCATGCCAGAGATGACTTCACTGAACGTGATGATGAAAATTGGCTAAAACATTCAATTTACTACGCCGATACCAAGGAAGTTAGTAAAAGAGATGTGAACTATAGACCTAAAACGGTTCAAGCTTTTCAACCAATGGTCAGGAGTTATTAATGAGTGCGGCAGCAATACCGGTAGCTCAAATTAAGACTATAACGATGAGTATTTATCGTTATGACCCAACTTTAGACAAGAAACCTTACATGCAAGATATCATTGTAGAGGTGCCAACTGACAAAGATATTATGGTACTAGATGCTCTTCATCTTGCTAAAGCGCAAGAACCGTCCTTGTCTTATAGGAGGTCATGCAGAGAAGGGGTTTGTGGTTCAGATGGTATGAATATAAATGGAAAAAATGGACTTGCGTGTATCACACCATTATCAGAAGTGATTAAAAGAAATAAAATAACATTACGTCCTATGCCCGGTCTTCCTGTTGTGAGAGATCTGATAGTCGATATGAAACAATTCTATGATCAACTTGAAAAGGTTAGGCCTTATTTAATTACTAAGAGTGATTCTCCTGATATTGAAAGGACACAGTCACCTGAAGATAGAGAACAACTAGATGGTTTATACGAGTGTATTCTTTGTGGTTGTTGCTCAACTTCATGTCCTTCTTTTTGGTGGAACCCTGACAAATTTTTAGGGCCCGCAGCTTTATTACAATCATGGAGATTCATAGCTGATACTAGAGATGAGGCCACTGATGAAAGGCTAGATGATTTAGAAGATGCTTTCAGTCTCTATAGATGCCATGGGATTATGAATTGTGTATCTGTTTGTCCAAAAGGCTTGAATCCTACTGAAGCTATATCCAGTATCAGAAATAAACTTCTTACACGAAAAAAAGGTTAAGAAAAATTTCTTACTTGATAACATACTCCTAAGTTCTTCTTTTATCCTCTACAATACATTGCAGTCGTGCTATGTATAAATACTCTTTAGATTGAATTTAAGGGAGAAAAAATGAATCTACATGAATATCAGGCCAAACAGCTATTTAGGGAATATGACATATCAGTTTCTGAAGGCTTATCTGCCTCTTCTAGCCTGGAAGCTGAAAAGATAGCTTTATCTCTAAATGTTGATAAGTGGGTAGTAAAAGCACAAGTCCATGCGGGAGGAAGAGGTAAGTCTGGAGGAGTTGAATTAGTTAATAGTATAGAGAAAGTCAAAGCTTTTGCTGATAAATGGCTTGGCAAAAATTTAGTTACTTTCCAAACAGACGAGAAGGGTCAACCTGTAAATCAAATCCTTATAGAAACAGTAACAGACATTGATAAAGAGCTTTATTTAGGCGCTGTTATTGATAGAGCTTCCCAAAGGCTCGTTGTCATGGCATCGACGGAGGGAGGAGTCAATATCGAGGAGGTTGCTGAAGAGACACCAGAAAAAATATATAAAGCTGAAATAGATCCTATTCAAGGACCAAATCAACTTCAAGCAGAAAAATTGGCCAGTAGCTTGAACTTAAATGAAGCTCAGACTTTTCAATTTATTGAGATTTTTAATGGCCTAGTGAAATTGTTTATAGATAAAGATTTGTCTTTAGTTGAGGTGAATCCTTTAGTAATTACATCCTCAGGAGATTTAATTTGTTTAGATGCAAAAATCAATGTAGATTCAAATGCTCTTTACAGACAGGAAAAAATCTCGAAATTAAGAGATCCCTCTCAAGAAGATCCCAGAGAGGCAAGTGCAGCAGAGTGGGATCTAAGTTATGTTGCTTTAGATGGAAGTATTGGTTGTATGGTCAATGGTGCAGGTTTGGCAATGGGTACAATGGATATTATCAAGTTACATGGTGGCGAGCCTGCCAATTTTTTAGATGTCGGCGGTACAGCTGATTCAAAAAGAGTTGCTGAGGCATTTAAGATAATTCTCTCAGATGAAAATGTTAATACGGTATTAATAAATATTTTTGGTGGGATTGTTCGTTGTGATGTTATTGCTGATGGAATAGTAGAGGCATTAACAGGAATGGGAGTTTCAGTCCCTGTCATAGTTAGATTAGAAGGAAATAGTGCTCAAAAAGGATTGAAGATACTTGATGAATGTGACCTGAATATTATCCCCGCATCAAATTTGGAGGAGGCAGCAAGTTTGGCTGTAAAAGCATCAAAGGGAGATATAACGTGAGTATTCTTATCGATAAAAGCACAAAGGTTATATGCCAAGGATTTACTGGAGGACAAGCCACACAACATTGTATTCAATGCATTGATTACGGAACACAACTTGTAGGAGGAGTGACACCTGGAAAGGGCGGTCAAATTCATCTCGATCTTCCTGTCTTTAATACAGTAAAAGAAGCTGTTGACTCTACCAGTGCATCAGCAAGTATAATTTTTGTCCCTGCGAAATTCTGTAAATCCTCAATTCTTGAGGCTGCTGAATCTGGTATTTCTTTAATAGTTTGCATAACTGAAGGTATTCCAACAATAGACATGCTAGAAGTAAAGGTACGATGCGATGAACTAGGTGTTCGCCTAATAGGACCAAATTGTCCTGGCATAATCACACCAGGTGAAGCAAAGATGGGTATTATGCCAGGAGATATACATTTACCTGGAAAGGTTGGAATTATCTCCAGATCAGGGACTTTAACTTATGAAGCTGTAAAACAGACAACAGATTTAGGGTTTGGACAAACAAGTTGCGTTGGAATAGGAGGGGATCCTATACCTGGAACCAGTTTCATAGATGTTCTGGATTTATTCGAAAAGGATAATTCTACTGAGGCTATTGTTATGGTGGGCGAGATTGGTGGCACAGCTGAAGAAGCAGCAGCAGAATTTATACAATCTAATGTGACTAAGCCTGTTGTATCTTATATAGCAGGCGTAACAGCTCCTCCCGGTAAAAGAATGGGGCACGCAGGGGCTATAATCGCTGGAGGTAAAGGAACAGCAGAAGATAAATTTAAGGCTCTAGAGTCTGCAGATGTTTATACTGTGAAGAGTCCTGCAGAGATAGGTAAAGGAGTTGCTGAGGTTACTGGATGGTAGATAATTTTAAATATTTACGAATTGAGGATAGAGGCCACTACATAATTTGTTATCTCTCTAATCCGCCCACACACACCTTAAATTCGTCTGGAGTTGCAGAGATACATAAATTTTTAGACCTCGCTGAAAAAAAAGATAACTTACGTGTTCTAGCTTTTACAGGCGAAGGCGAAAATGTATTCATAAAACATTATGAAGTGGGAGAACTAGCTGACTCCGCTGAAAAGAACATTAAATCGAATAAAGATACTAAGGATCCTAAAGAGCTTCACGCATTTCATAAAATGCTTTTAAGACTTAGGGATTTAGATGCAATAGTAGTGGCTGGGATTAACGGAAATACAGCAGGAGGTGGGTGCGAATTTTCTTTGGGTTGTGATTTGAGAGTCATGTCGGATGGAGACTTTTTAATTGGTCTCCCGGAGACATCAGTAGGCATTCTTCCTGGAGGGGGCGGGACGCAAAGACTATCAAGACTCATAGGTTCTTCAAGGGCATTAGACTTAATTTTACATGCGAAACTTTTGAAACCTATGGAAGCCTATAATTTGGGAATAATAAATAAACTTTTAACTGAGAAAAAATTTAAAGAAGAGCTGGATGAGTATTGCGAAGATCTTGCTAATAGAGCACCAATTGCGTTGTGCCAGGTGAAGAAAATCATTCACCAAGGACTAGAAATGACTTTAGAGGATAGTCTACTTCTGGAGCAGAAAGCTTTTGATGTAACGATGAATTCTAAAGATGCAGCTAGAGCAATGAGGTCCGTTCTTAATGCTCAGGAAGACATCGAAAAGGAAATAAAATTCAACTGGGAAGGTGAATGATTACTCTTCCGCAACTTTAATAAGTTGTTTACCAAAATTCTTACCACTTAAAACGTCCCTAAGACCTTGTGGAGCATTTTCGAAACCTTCCGTAATTGTCTCTTCATATTTAATTTTACCTTCGGATATCCACTGAGATAATTCTTCTGTGGCTTCTCTCCATTCCTTGAACCATTCTGTTACAACAAAGAATCTATGTTCAGGTGCGGGATCTAATCCTCCAAAAATATGAAATGGTGTTTCTTCTTTTGTCATATCTTCAGAGTTATAAGCCGATATAAAACCACAAATAGGAACACGAGACCCTTCGTTTAAAAGTGTCGCTACCGCTTTACTTACCGGACCTCCAACATTCTCAAAATAAATATCAATTCCGTCAGGACAAGCCTTAGAGAGTTCTTCTTGAATATTTCCTGCTTTATAATCTATGCATTCATCAAAGCCAAGCTCATCTTTTACATAAGCACATTTCTTCTCACCTCCAGCGACTCCCACAACTCTGCATCCGAGTATTTTACCCATTTGTCCTACTACAGTTCCAACAGCCCCCGATGCTGCAGAAACCACTATTGTTTCTCCTGATTTTGGAAGACCAACTCTCAATAGTCCAAAATATGCAGTTCTTCCTGGCATTCCAACGGTGCCAAGATAAGTTTGCAGAGGGACAATAGAAGGATCAGCTTTAAATAAAGCAGGCTCTTCATCGCTTGCAATAATATAAGTTTGCCAACCTTTATGAACACAAAGGTAATCACCTTTCATAAACTTGTCTGATTCACTTTCAACTACAACTCCAACTGATTCACCTGTCATAGGCTCTCCTAATGCTGCTGGATCAGCGTAGGACTCGCCATCATTCATTCTTCCTCTCATATAAGGATCAATGGAGAGATATAGTATTTTTATTAACACTTCTCCTTTTTCTAAAGGACGAACTTCTTCTTCGTTAAGTTTCCAGCACTCATCCCCAGGCATTCCTTTAGGTCTTTGATCAAGTAACCATTGTTTATTTATATATGTCATTTATCTCTCCTCTCTAAATTATATTCTTATCTTTCTTTTGAACAACAAAATAAAGACTATCCTTTGTAACTTTTTTTTCTACAAGTTGGTGACCAAGAAATTCACAAAATTTTTCTACGTCTCTTTCGGTGCTCTTATCAGAGGCAACTAACTCAATCAAGTCTCCAGAGTCTGAATCTCTAATAGCTTTATGCAAAAGCATAATAGGTTCAGGACATACTAAACCAAGTGCATTCACTTCAATTTTCATTGATAAATTTTGTAGATACTTTTCTCACTCTTCTTACCATCAGTACAGCTGCAACTAA
>CACLEI010000024.1 GCA_902605935.1 uncultured SAR86 cluster bacterium
AAAGTTATATTTTTATTTAGAAATATGTTGGAGTTTAATTCTAAGGCATTAATTAGTTTGACTAGTTAATTTCAAAAAATTAGTTAATGGCCTCAAAGTTTTGAAATAAAAATCTTACCTTCATCTATTAATTTGGTTTGTGCTTCGATAGAAATTCCTAGAGAGTCGAGTATCTCTTTTCCGTGTTCACCTAGCTTAGGCGCAGGCCTCGAAATATAACTCGGTGTATTTTCAAATTGGGCTGCAGGTTTTGCTTGCCGCACCTCTCCGAAGCCTTCATATTTATTTCTTAATATAGTTTGGTTTGCAAGTACTTGTTCATGATTCATCAATTCCATTCTATCTAGTAAAGGGGCACTAGGAACTCCTTCAACTTGGAATCTTTCTAATATTTCTTCGCTATTCCATTTTTTTATTTCTTCTCCTGTTATTCTCTTTCTATCTTCTGCATTAATCACCCTGGCTGCAGAAGTGGCAAATCTTTCGTCTTCTATTAGATCCTTCATATTGAGTGCGTTACACATTCCTTTCCATTCAGCATCAGAAACTGCTCCAGCAGTTATATATCTATCTTTTGCTTTATAAATAAGATCTTGAGATCCCTGTAATTTTCTAACATCGAATTCATTATCTTTAAAGACTAAACCAGTCATTCCCTCTGGCCAAAAGAAAGCAACAATTGAATCAAGCATCGAGAGTTTGATGTGTTGACCCCCTGAATTTTTTTCTCTTGCATAAAGTGCTGACGAGACGGCTTGAGCGGCGGTTAAAGATGTAACTTTATCAGCAATAACAATTCTGAACATTTTTGGTTCTCCAGAATTCCTATCGGCTTGGATATCTGTCGCACCAGATAAGGCTTGAATTACCGGATCATAAACTCTTGACTGTGCATATGGACCTTTGTCTCCGAAGCCACTTATTGAGAGATAAATTAAATTTGGATTTATTTTTTTTAATTGTTCATAACCAAAACCCATTCTATCTGTAGTTCCAGGTCTGAAGTTTTGCATAAAAACATCTGATTTTTTAATTAGTTTGATAAGTACTTCTTTTCCTTCTGGCGATTTAAGATCTATTGCTAAAGATTTCTTCCCTCTGTTACACGAGTAAAAAGGGGCGTTTACTCCATTATAAGGAGCAGCCATATGCCTAAGCTGCTCGCCTCCCAGAGGTTCTACCTTTATGACTTCTGCTCCTTGATCGGCCAAGATCATTGCTCCCATCGGTCCAGAAATCATACTGGTCAAATCAATTATTTTTACACCGTCGAGTGGCCCCGTCATATCTTTGTCTTATAATTTATGTCAAAAGCAATTTTATATGCCTCTCTAGTTCTAGTAGCTTCATGATACCTTGATACATTTAATGGTAAATTAAATTCATAGGCTTCTGCCCAATCAAGGCATGTGGTGAGAATAATATCAGCTAAACCGAAGTCATAACCAAATAAAGTATCTTGCTTACCTAGGATATTTTCTATAACGGCGAGATATTTTTCAAAATAGTTACGACAACTTTCAACTACTTTTGGCGAATCACCATATATATCTTTCAAGTCGAAGTGCCTCCTCATGACATATAAAGATGTTTCGTCTAATTCGCCATATATAAAATTGCACCACTCGTCTTCCAGAGCCATAGCCTTATTATCTTGAGGTAAGAAAACATTTTTTGAATTACTAATTCTTTGGAGATATCTGCATATAGCTACACTTTCCGATAATAGAAAATCATCATGTTTAAGAAGGGGAATTTTTTGTTTCTTATTGAGTTTTATAAATTCCTTCGATTGAGTCTCTCCAGTTCTTGGACCTATGGGAAAAAGCTTATATTTAAGACCTAATTCTTCAGCCATCCAGATTGGTCTGAGAGTTCTTGCAGTTCCAGCTCCCCAAATTTCTAAATTTAAATTCAAATTCATCTCCTAAATCTTTAATTTCATATTAGACGAATAATGAAAAAGACGGAAATCCAAAGCATACAAAAATTAAAAATATTATTTAATATTTTTTTCACTTTACTACTATACAAATTATTTATATGTATATATAATTGCAATCAATATCTAGATGCGTTTAATTCTCCCCAGAAAAAAACCTCTCCAAGGTAAGCCATATAGATATTGAAAGTAACTGAGAGACGTTTAATTCTCCCCAGAAAAACCTCTCCAAGGTAACTCACTCAGTTCACAAAGTAAGATGTAGCTGTCACCCATTTTTAGCTGCACTAGCAAGAATTAAGCTACATCTTACAATCTACGGTAGGTGGGGCTTTAAATTAATTTTTGGTTGGGCGCAGCAAAAAGTTTCATCTACCACCCTTACTCTAAAACAATCGGTTAAACTATTCCCCATGGATGACTATCAGATATTAGAATCTTTTAATTCTAGAACTGCACCATGCACTGATACCTTAGGCGCCAGAGTTCTAAGTTTTTGTTCCGAACCTCCCTCAATCGAGATGGAATTTCAGGCTATTTATGATTTTACACATTCTGATGGTCAAGTAGTCCAAGGTGGTTTCGTTACAGGAATGTTAGATGCACCGATGGCTCATTTATTGATGGGCTTATTCGATTTTAAGATTATTCCGATGACATTAGATATCAATGTCAGCTTCTTAGCCCCTACAAGGCAAGGAAAACTAGTTGCTTCGGCAGAAGTTCTTCAGTTAGGAAAAAGCACCGCTTTTATGACAAGTAAACTCAAACAAGAGGGGATCCTTGTTGCTAGTTCTACTTCTACGGTAAGATTAGTTCCGACTAAATAATTTGCTAAACTCCAAAATCCCATGAAAGGCCATCATGATATCTATTTAATATTTCTTTAGCTATCAAGATTCTATGAACTTCATCTGGTCCATCTGCTAGCCTTAATGTTCTGAAACCTTGATACATTCCTGCTAATGGTGTGTCGCTAGATACTCCTCTCCAGCCATGCATTTGAATAGCCCTATCAACAACTCTAGTTCCAGCTGCAGGTACAAATACTTTGATAGCTGAAATGTCTACTCTTGCATCACCTTCTTTATCCATAATCTCTGAACAATGAATTGTCATTAGTCTTGAAGCTTGAATATCCATATACGAGTCAGCAATAAATCCTTGAATGAATTGTTTTGTTTCTAATTTTCCTCCATGAACTTCTCTTTCAGTTGCGTATTTAACCATTATGTCAAATGCCCTCCACATCTGTCCTATCGTATTCATGCAATGATAAACTCTTCCCGCCCCAAGTCTGTCTTGTGCTGCCTGATGACCTGAACCTCGCGCGCCTAGCGCATTTTCAAGCGGAACTCTTACATTTTCATATTTTATTTCCATATGATCTCCGCCAGTATGACCCCATATAGGAACTGATCTTACTTTGGTTAATCCAGGTGAATCTGTGGGTACGATAATTTGAGTCATTTTTGAATTAGCCCCGCCTTCATCTCCATCATCTTCAGTCTTGCACATGACAACTAAAAAATCAGCTCTATTACCGTTTGATGTCATAATTTTATGACCATTTATTACCCATTCATCTCCTTCTTTTACAGCTGTTGTTTTAAGTGACCTTGGGTCAGATCCCGCTGAATCAGGCTCTGTCATTGAGAAACCCGATTCCATTTCTTGATTTATCAAAGGAATAAGCCATTTTTTCTTTTGTTTGTCTGTTCCATATTTAACAAGAATTTTTTGATTACCGGAATTAGGTGCGATTACTCCAAAGAGTCTATTACCTAATGGAGACCAAGCAAGAATCTCATTCATATAAGCTAGTTCTAGAAAACCATTATCCATTCCACCATATTCAGAAGGAAGATGAGGAGCCCACAAGCCCTGTTTCTTTACTTCATCATTAATTTCTTTTCTTAGTTTTTTAGATTTATCTCCACCGGCATAAATAGTCGCTTCGTTAGGAATAATTCTATTTGCAACTATATCAGCTGTTCTAAGACGTATATCGTTGATCTCTTCGGAAAGAGTTGGAATTGGTGATATTTGCATTTTCGATCTCCTTATTTGACATGTTTTAGGATATTAATTTACGTAACAAACATTACTCATGCAAGCATTAAAGTATGGAAGAAATTAGTTCTTTTAATGCTTATAATAAGAAAGATTAAATAGAATTAAAAAAATGATTAAAGAAAAATCTGTATTGGTTTTGGGAGTAGGACCCGATCAAGGTTTAGGTGTAGCTCTTTGTAGGAAATTCGCTGAAGAAGGTTATAAAGTTTTTGGTTGTGGAAGAAGTAAAGAGAATATGGACGCTCTTAAAAAAGTTAAAGTCTCAAAAGGTTCTATTGAAGGAATAGTCGGTGATGTGACTAGTCCAGAAGATGTACTGAATATTTTTTCTCAATTAGATGATGCAGAGGTCAAGCTAGAATCTGTAATTTACAATGCAGGCAACAATAATGCTAAACCTTTTCTAGAAATGGATTTAGATTTTTTTCAGGACTTATGGGAGGTCTGCGCTAAAGGAGCTTTCTTAATTTCGCAGCAGGCGATTCCAAGACTTTTAGACGGTGGAGGTTCACTTCTTTTTACCGGAGCCACTGCCTCAATCAGATCAAAACCCCCATTCACTGCTTTTGCATCAGCGAAGAGTGCTGAAAGATCTCTGGCTCAAGGACTGGCAAAGGAGTTCGGATCTCAGGGGATACATGTAGCTCATGTAATAATTGATGGCATTATAGATGGAGACAAAGTGAATCTTAGGTTTCCTGATTTTGCAAAATCAAAAGGAGAAGATGGTAAGCTCAATATAGATAGTATTGCTGAAAACTTTTTGATGTTGCATAAACAAAAGAAGAGTACATGGTCTTTTGAGATAGATTTGAGACCATGGTCAGAGAATTGGTAGATTAAAAAAAATTAGGGGAGAAAATGAAAAAAATAATGGCCATAGGCTGCTTCTTGGCTCTCATTTACGGATGTGGAAGCACAAATGAAGAAGACTTACTCAGAAATATTACGCAGGGACAATTGATAGGCGTAGAAGCCAATAATAATACATATGCTTGGAAAGGAATTCCTTTTGCGCAACCTCCAATAGGTGAATTAAGATGGAAGGCCCCTTTAGCTCCGTTGAATTTTGATTCAATATTTGATGCTTCAAAATTTGCTGAGATATGTTTTCAAAGAGATGGGGTGATGACTGGAAATGAAGGCGGATGGTCAGGATCAGAGGATTGTTTGTATCTGAATGTCTGGACACCCGAATGGCCTAAAGAAGATATAAAAAGTAAAAAAGCGCCTGTAATGATGTGGATTCATGGAGGAGGAAATACCATTGGTTCTGCTGACACATATGATCCATCTCATATCGTCTCAAAACATAATGTAATCGTAGTTACAGTACAGTACAGGATGTCTAATTTAGGGTGGTTTAGGCATCCTTCGCTCAGACAAGAAAATTCTTCAGAAGAGGATAAATCAGGTAACTTTGGGACCTTAGATAACATAATGGCTCTTAAGTGGATTAACAAAAATATCCAACATTTTGGAGGAGATCAAGATAATGTAACTATTTATGGTGAGTCGGCTGGAGGTCATAATGTAGCAGCACTATATGCATCTCCTTTAGCAGATGGCTTATTTCATAAAGCTATTGTCCAAAGTGGAATACTCTCTCACTCTTCAGTAAATGATGCTGAGTCTTACTATCCAGAAAGTGGTATTTCTGGAATACAGAGCTCTAGAGAAGTAATTAATAGACTTATGTTGAGTGATGGAACTGTTGATAGTATAGAGGAAGGCAGGGTTAAACAGGAATCAATGGATTTAAAGGATCTAGAAAGTTATTTAAGAGGCAAATCACCAGAAGAGCTATTAATAGCTTATTCAGATGCGAGACCAAAAAAAGGTGGTATGACGAGAGCTTTTAATGATGGTTATGTAATAAGAAAAGAAGGTATTTATGAAACTTTTGTAAATAATAAGCTTCCAAGAGTACCCATTATGCTCGGTACAACCAGGTATGAAACCAAATTATTCAATATGCGAAATCCTGACTTTGTAAAATGGGGAGAAGGAGAGGGCTTTATCGCTAGAACGCTTTCGCAATTTGGTATTGATGAGCTTCCGTTAGAAATATTAAGACCAGATTATTACAATGCAATAAATCAATATGCCTCTGATTCTTGGAAAGAGAGAGCAGTTGATTCTCCGTCTCGAGATCTTATAAATACAGGTTATAAAAGTACTTTTGCTTATAGATTTGATTGGGATGAGTTACCAAATGTTTTAGGCATGGATTTCGCAGTACTCATTGGATCAGCTCATGCCATGGAATTATTGTTTCTATTTCCTGCTGGACTAGAAAATATAATAGTTAAAAATTTGGTTATCGAAGATCAAGAAAGTGTAACCAAATTATCTGATCAGATGATGTCATATTGGGCAGAGTTTGCTTACTCTGGAAAACCAGGCAAGGGAAGGTCAAATGATTTACCTGAGTGGACAGCATGGTCAGATCAGGGCAAATATATGATTTTGGATTCTGAGTTAGATCAAGGCCTTATCATGTCAAATGATGAAATTACTAAAAGTTCAATTGTAAGTAATTTAGAAAAGGATACTCGATTAACTTTAGTAGAGAAGTGTGAATCACTTTTTGCACTCACCTACGGAGAAGATCTACCACAGGAAACATTCGATGGTTTTAGTGACGGGTATTGTTTATCATTGGATTATTCAGAGTTACTTAAAAGGATTGAAAATAGAGGAGAAGATGATGACCAAGAAAGTTGATTTTTATTTTGATTTTGCAAGCCCAAATGCTTATTTAAGCCACAAGGTAATGCAATCTATTAAGGAGAGAACAGGAGCTGAAATTAACTACATTCCAGTTTTGTTAGGCGGCATTTTCAAACTCACTAATAACAAACCCCCAATGGAACAGTTCTTTGGGGTAAAGAATAAAAATGAATACCAAAATATCGAAATGCAACGTTTCATACAAAGGTACGGTTTGGATAAATTCCAAATGAATCCTCATTTTCCTGTAATTAGTTTACAAATTATCAGAGGTGCAGTGGCTGCTGATATGGATGGTTATCTCGAAGAATACATAGATAAGATTTTGATTCATATGTGGGAAGAGCCAAAAAAAATGGACGACCCAGAAGTTATTAAAGCTGCATTCGAAGAGTCTGGACTAGATGCAGATAAATTGATGAATCAGATGCAAGATCCAGAGGTGAAAGCAAAATTAATATCAAATACTGAAGCAGCAGCAGAGAGAGGAGTGTTTGGAATACCCACCTTTTTTGTTGAGGATGAAATGTATTTCGGTAAAGATAATTTATGGCAAGTAGAGGAGAAACTTGGTGAATAAGCTTCTTACGCCTTTAGGTTTCACTAGAGGACCTGATATGAAGAACAGGTTTATGCTTGCTCCTTTAACGAATTCTCAGAGTCACGAAGATGGAGTTATGTCTGAAGAGGAATTCCATTGGTTAACGATGAGAGCAAAAGGCGGTTTTGGACTTACCATGACTTGTGCTTCTCATATTCAGGCCATAGGCAAAGGTTTTCCAGGTCAAATGGGTGTATTTTCAGATGACCATTTAGAAGGTTTAACTAGATTAGCCAAAGAAATTAATGATCAGGATAGTGTTTCAATTGTGCAGTTACATCATGCTGGTATGCGTTCACCAAAAGAACTAATTGGTGAAGATCCGGTTTGTCCCTCAGATAATGAGGAGTTTTCAGCTCGCGCATTAACTTTAGATGAAGTCAAAACTCTTAGAGATGATTTTATTGCTGGAGCAGTAAGATCTGAAAAAGCTGGTTTTGACGGAGTCGAACTTCATGGCGCACATGGTTATATTATCTGTCAGTTTTTAAGTGATGAGGTAAATCTTAGAGATGATGAATATGGGGGCGATTTGGAAGGTAGAGCACGTTTACTCAATGAAATAATTGATGGTGTCAGATCGGAATGTGCCAGTGAATTTATGCTCGGTGTCAGATTATCTTCCGAAAGATTTGGCATAAAGTTAGGAGAATCTAAACAACTTGCTGAAGAGCTTATGTTGTCGGACAAACTAGATTTCTTGGACATGTCTTTATGGGATTCATTCAAAGAGCCTCAAGAAGAAGAATTCAAAGGTAAATCATTGTTACAACATTTTGCTGAGCTTGAAAAAGGGAATACCAGATTAGGCGTTGCGGGCAATATCAGAACTCCACAAGATGCAACTCGTGCTATGGAAGAAGATATCGATTGGATAATGTTAGGCAGAGCTGCAATATTGAATCATAACTTTCCAGAACTTTATGCAGATAACCCAGAATTTGAAACTCCAGTCATTCCTGTATCCGTTGAATATCTATCTGGTGAGGGTCTGTCTCCAAAATTTATCAATTACATGTCTAATTGGGGATTTGTTGATGGCTATGACGATAAAATGAAAGAAGCTCTTACAAAAGCTTAATTCAAAAAGCTATCGTCTTTCTCTACCATAAGGTCATATATAGGTTGGTAGCTTGCCCACATTCCAAAAGGTGAGCCCACCTGGCCTCTAGTTACTTCTGCCACATCATCAGGAATTCTTTGCATCTGTCCAACATTCTCTGCTAGCAGTTGAGATTGACAACAACGATCCATCGACAGGAATCCCCAGGCAGCTTCATCAACAGTTTTTCCAGTTGTTAAAAGTCCATGATTTTTTAATATAGCTGCCTTTTTATCACCCAATGCTTCTGCAATTCTATCTCCCTCACTTGTCTCAAGAACAACTCCTGTAAAGTCATCAAAAAGGACATGGTTATCATAAAAAGCACAAGAATCTTGAGTGATAGGCTCTAATAACCTTCCCATTGTTGAAAAAGTTTTTCCATACATTGAATGAGAATGCGCTGCTGCATTTAGATCAGGATGGTTCATGTGAAGTCTGGAATGGATGGCAAAAGCTGCATTATTTA
>CACLEI010000025.1 GCA_902605935.1 uncultured SAR86 cluster bacterium
AAATCTAAATAAGAGTAGTCCATGAAATTATTTTATAAATCTAAAGCTTTTAACTTACTCAAAAATTGCTGTTTAGACTCTTTTGAAGAACATATTTCTGTCATGGAACCATAAGATGATATTTTAGAATTTACATATTGCTCGCAATATTGTGGGAGATCTGTTCCTAAAAGTAGGATGTTATTTATTAATTCGGGGTTTTCTAGTTTATTTATTTTCAGGAATTTATTTTTTCCAATAGACTTAGCAAGCGTCTTTAGAAAAAATATTTTATCCTCTTCTGAAACTTCCTCATCTTTTTTTCCGAGGCAGAGAATACAATTTCTGTCTGTTAAATAGACTTCATCTTGAAAAATAATAGCCTCCTGCTCAGATCTTTTTTTCCATATATCTATACCTAGCTCTTGGAGTTTTTGATGTTTTGACAAAATCATATATTGTAATTTTACTATTTGAAAAAAAAGACTCAACTTGACCTTAATTGCTTGCAAATATAAGCTAGCGTCGATGATTTTAGTCGCTAAGAGAAATATTCAGCTACGACTGACTATCCCGGTCTCTTTTTTTAAGAGTTAACCGGGCTTTACTTCGTGCTTTAAGCACCAATCTCAACAATTAAAATATTCTGGAGATGCAAATTGACTAAAATAATTAATGATTCAGCTTCTAAATACCGGCCTTTCAAGTCTATTAATTTAGATCATAGAACTTGGCCTTCAAATACAATTACTCAATCACCTATATGGTGCAGTGTCGACTTGAGGGATGGTAATCAGGCTCTTATAGAGCCAATGGGCGAAGAAAGAAAGCTTAGGATGTTTAGTCTCTTAATTGAGATTGGTTTCAAAGAGATTGAAGTGGGTTTCCCTTCTGCGTCTCAAACAGACTTCGATTTTGTAAGAAAAATTATTACAGAAAACCTCATACCAAATGATGTGACTATCCAAGCTTTAACTCAAGCAAGGCCTGAGTTAATTAAGAAAACTTTTGAAGCGTTAAAGGGGGCAAAGAAGGCTATTGTTCATGTCTACAATTCTACTTCCACTTTACAGCGTAAAGTTGTTTTTAAGAGTGATGAGGTAGGCATAAAGAAAATTGCAACTGATGGTGCTAAATGGGTAAAAGAAGAGTCAGAACTATATGATGAAACTGATTGGTCATTTGAATATAGTCCAGAGAGCTTTACGGGTACAGAACTCCCTTATGCAGTTGAGGTGTGTAATGCGGTCAATGAAATTTGGCAACCGAATGATCAAAAGAAAACAATCATGAATCTACCTGCCACAGTGGAAATGGCTTCTCCAAATACTTATGCAGATCAAATAGAGTGGATGTGTAGAAATCTGCAGGATAGAAAAAATGTAATAGTTAGTCTTCATCCACATAATGATAGAGGAACAGCGGTGGCAGCAACTGAACTAGGAGTTATGGCTGGTGCTGATAGGATAGAAGGGACACTTTTTGGAAATGGAGAAAGAACTGGTAATGTTGATTTAGTTACTCTGGCTTTAAATATGCTTACACAAGGTGTTGATCCTCATCTAGATTTTTCTAATATAAATCCAATAATGAGAGAAGCAGAATATTGCAATCAATTGCCAGTTCATCCAAGACATCCTTATGCAGGTGATCTTGTTTTTACAGCTTTTTCTGGCTCTCATCAGGACGCTATAAAGAAGGGCCTTGCTGAGATGAGAAATTCCAATCAGGAGCTTTGGGAAGTGCCCTATCTTCCAATTGATCCGAGTGATGTAGGAAGATCTTATGAAGCTGTAATAAGAATTAATAGTCAATCTGGTAAAGGAGGTGTTGCTTATCTTCTTGAAAAAGATCATGGATTAAGTATGCCTAGGAGGTTGCAGATTGAATTTAGTCAGGTGATACAAAAAATAGCAGACGAATCTGGAAAAGAAATCTCTCCTTCAGACATTTGGGATAATTTTCAAGAAACTTATCTTAATAGCTCAGGAAGCTACGAATTCATTGAACATCATATAAATTCAAGTTCTAACAAAGACGGCACACAATCGGACGAAATAACGATAGGACTTAAACACAACACAGATGTCGTCAGTATAGAGGGCCGCGGAAATGGTCCGATAGATGCGATGATTGATGCTATCAAAAAGAGCTTCGATCTTGAAATTAAGATATCTGATTATCATCAACATGCCATCAGTTCTGGTTCAGATGCTAAAGCAGTTGCATATTCTGAATTAGTATTAGGAAACGAATCTGTATGGGGAGTTGGTATGCATCAAAATACTGTTATAGCTGGATTACTTTCTGTAATAAGCGGCCTAAATAGATTGTCTAAATAACTCAAAACTATAATATAACCTTGGAATTTATTATTTCTAGGGGAGTTTATGAGTACTACGACAGTTCAGCGTAATACAATATTTGCTTATGGAGGACTTGCAACTCCTTTAGCAATGATCGGCTATCCAATAGCAATCTGGCTAATTCCCTTTTATTCTGAGGTTGTAGGCATTCCTCTTTATATAATTGCCAATCTCCTTTTAATTGCAAGGTTCACAGATGTAATAACTGATCCAATTCTTGGGCAGTTAGGTGATTCTACTAGGACTTCTATTGGAAGAAGAAAGCCTTGGATTATATTAGGAGTCCCTTTGATGATGTTGGCTATTTATAAGTTATTCATCCCTGGCTCAGAAGTCTCAATTGCCTACTTTGTGATTTGGATGATGCTTATGTATTTAGGCTCAACCATAATTAATATTCCTTATGGTGCATGGGGTGCTGAGATATCATCTGACTATCATCAGAGATCGAGAGTTGTCAGCGGAAGAGAGGGATGGACTTTAATTGGTTTATTGATTTCTGCGCTTATACCTCTTGCTATTGAAGTCACTGGACAAGGAATAGGAGTCCTTGAATCAATAAAGAGGATGCTTGCTGCAATTTTTATTTTTCAAGATTTTTCTACTTCGGGAAAAATGTCGGATATTTTAGCAAGTATGGGTATCGGTATTATTCTGTTGCTACCCATCTTTGCCGCTTGGGCACTTTGGAAAGTACCCGATCCCATGCCAAAGGTCGAAAAAAAGATTCCTTTATTTGAAGGGCTAAAATATGCTGCAGAAAATCCTTTACTAGTAAGAATTTTATTAATCATTTTTCTGGTGATTGCTGGAGAGTCATATAGAAATACTTTATCTCTGTGGTTTGTAAGAGATGTCATTGGTATTGAGACTGTTGGTGCTTCTTATGCAAGATACTTTATTGCAGGACTAATAGGAATTCCGTTCTGGCTCTGGCTTGGTAAAACTTTAGGTAAACATAAGGCTTTTTGTATAACTCTTGTTGGCACCGGAACAGTAAGTTTTTTATGTTTTTTTCTTGAAAGAGGCGATTTTACTCAGTTTCATGTTCTTTTTCTTCTCAAAGGATTCTGTTTTGGTGGCCTTCAATTCCTCCCTGCCTCAATGTTGGCAGATGTTGTTGACTTAGATTCTTTAAAAACAGGAGGGAGACGTGCCGGAACATTCTTTGCATTGAATGGAATGATAGCTAAAGTATCTGCAATGATAGCCGTATGGGCTGCAGCTATATTAGTAGACTTCTCTGGATTTGTACCAGGGATAGTAAATTCAGATGATGCAATGCTAGCTTTAAGAATTTATTATTGCCTAGGTTGTGCCGTATTTTTCCTACCTGCTTTATTTCTAACTTGGTATTACCCTCTTACTAAGCAAAAACATAAAGAGCTGCGGATGGAACTTGAAAGCCAGAACGAATAAATTTTTATTTAAAGTTAGGTTGTCTCTTTTCCATAAAAGCTGTGACTCCCTCAATATTATCTTCTGAACCTGTTAGTGTGTTTTGGGTTTTAGCCTCTAGGTTATAAATATCGCCATAAGTGCTGTCTAAAGCCTTTCTCATTATCTGTTTTGTAAGTTTTAAAGATTGAGAAGACCGTAAACTCAATCTATCTGCCCATGATAATACCTCATCTATTAAAGCTTCACCAGGAACTACTTTATTTGTTAATCCTAATTCTAAACATCTACTAGAGTCTATTCTTTCTCCCTCTATTGCAATTTGATAAGCAAGTTTATAACCAACTGTATTGGTTAAAAACCAATTAGCTCCTCCATCAGGAATTAGCCCGATATTACTGAATGCTTGAAGTATATAAGCTTCTTCAGACATGATGGTTAAGTCACAAGCCATTGCGTAAGCACTTCCTATGCCTGCTGCAGCACCATTAACTGCAGATATGACAGGTTTAGGCATTGCCATTATCTCCTGTAGACTTGGTAAGTACCCTTCAACTAAAGCAGCTTCGGTATCTAACCACTTATTATCTCTTGCAGAAAGATCTGCGCCAGCAGAAAAACTTAGTCCTTCACCAGTCAAAACTATAGCTCGGACATCACTATCCCCTTTTGCCTCTATCAATGCTTCAAGAATATCTTCAGTCATTTTGGCATTAAATGCATTCCTTACTTCAGGTCGATTAAACTTAATTAAAGCAACTGCTCCTCTCTTTTCATAAATTACTGTCTCTAAATTCATAATTACTCCTTATTTATTTACATTATCATTCCATACTATAGAAATACCACTCTCATCTAAGTTAGTATGAAATTCATCACAAACCCATAAATCTCCAACTGCAGCTATCCGATCATTTATGTAGATTAGCGGAATAGAATTTCTTTTCCAATCTGGTATCTCAAATTCTTGAAATAGATTTTTTATTTTTTGACTCTTATCTCTTCCAAAAGGTTTACATCTCTCTCCTCCAACTCTCGCCTTGATAATTACATCATCTTTGAGATATTTTTTATCCAATCCTTTTCCATAGGATTCTTGAGTTGAAAGTTCTCCAGAAGGAATTTTTATGGATTTTTTCAAATCCCAATTAACTCTTAAATTTTCTGGCAAAGGTCTCAAAGAACCTTGATCTACCATTCTTATTTCTTTTGAAGATACAATAATTCTTATATCAGTATTTAGTGAGTCTGAATGAATAATAAAACTCCTTGATTCTGAAGAGGGCTCTACGATAGATGATAAGATCTGGAATATTAATTTTGAAGGAACATAAATATCATTTTGGTTGTTTAACCAAAAAACTATCACATTTTTCTGCCTCTCATTAGATAAAGTTTTTAATCTTTGCATATTTATCTTATCTTTCCTGGCATCTATATAAGCTAAATCCTCTTTAGCTATATCTGTGAGTATCTTCTGATTCCATTTGGCCTCTTCTGAAAGCTTACCTATTGATTTACCGATATAAGGCCATCGAGAAATAATTTTTGGCATTAAATCATTTCTAATCATATTTCTAGAAAATTTGGATTCTCTGTTAGAGTCATCTTCAACCCAGCTAAGATTATGTTCTTGAGCATATTTGAGTATTTCTTTTTTTTTATTTTTCAAAAAGGGTCTATAGAAGTTTATGTCACGAACTTTAGATATTTCTCTAATTCCTTCTAAACCTTTAATGCCCGTTCCTCTAAAAAGTCTAAATAAAACTGTCTCAATGTGATCATCTAAATGATGTCCAGTAATAATTAAATCATTATGATCTGCCCAGCTTTTAAACACTTCATGTCGTTTATTTCTTAAAATGTCTTCAGAGATTTTATCTAAATCTTTGAGTTTCCAAGATTTAAAGTCAACCCCTAATCCATCTGCAATTTGAGCACAAAATTCTTCCCATTTATCTGAATCATTATTGATACCATGATTTATATGAAGGGCTGTAATTCAGATTTAGATGATGAATCAATAAAGACAGAAGTTATTCGACTTAATGAGTCTATCCTCAAGACTACCGAAAAAATTTATTCTAATTTAACTCCCTGGCAAAATGTTCAAGTTGCTAGACATCCTGAAAGGCCTCATTTCCTAGATTACATCGAAAGAATTTCTGATGAATTTGATGAACTTCATGGTGATAGGCATTTCTCAGATGATAGAGCTGTTATAGGTGGGATTGGTTCTATCGGTGAATATAAAGTTATGTTTATAGGACATGAGAAGGGTAGGTCTACTGAAGAAAAGATTTTACATAATTTTGGAATGTCTCAACCAGAAGGTTACCGAAAAGCTTGCAGGTTAATGGAGTTAGCAGAGCGATTCTCACTTCCAATAGTTACCCTTGTCGATACACCTGGAGCTTATCCTGGCATTGATAGTGAAGAAAGAGGTCAAAGCGAGGCAATAGCTCATAATTTAAGAGTTATGTCTTCTTTAAAAACTCCAATTATTGTTAATGTTGTAGGAGAGGGTGGATCTGGTGGGGCTCTCGCTTTAGGTGTAGGAGATCATATATCTATGCTTGAGCATTCTACTTATTCAGTTGCATCTCCTGAGGCTTGTGCAAGTATTGTCTGGAGAGACTCTACTAAAGCAGATCTTGCTGCAGAGGCAATGAAATTAAATGCTGAAAGTGTCCTTGATTTAGGTTTAATAGACGAAGTTATTACAGAACCTTTGGGTGGTGCACATAGAAGTTTTGACCAAGCATCATCAAATTTATCTAAGGTTTTAATCAAAAACTTAGATGAGTTAACTAGTATGTCTATCGATTCTCTCC
>CACLEI010000026.1 GCA_902605935.1 uncultured SAR86 cluster bacterium
GCTTCAGATATTGTTATGGAAATATATAATTCTGATGATCTTAAGGTAGAGGACAAACATGACGGATCTCCTGTAACGATAGCTGATAAGAAATGTCACGAAATCCTCTTCAATTCCCTTAAATCTATAGATGCTAATATACCTATATTGTCTGAAGAGGGTGACACTCAAGAAAATAAAGAGCATTTGTTTTGGTTAATTGATCCCTTAGACGGGACGAAGGAATTCATTAATAAGAATGGAGAATTTACAGTAAATGTTGCACTTATTGAAGATGGTATGCCGATTCTCGGTGTAGTATCGGCACCAGCAGTTAATGAAACCTTTATAGGTTTCGCGGGAAGAGCTTTCAAGATACAAGACAAACAGAAGGTTGAAATAACCTCTCAAAAACAGAGTGAAGAATTCTGTCTCGTGACAGTGAGCAAAAGCCATAAAAGTGAAAAAGATCAGGCATTTATTAATCTCTGTGAAAAAAAATTTACTGAGGTTAAAGAGCTGCCAACTGGGAGTTCTTTAAAGTTGTGTCGAGTCGCGGAAGGCAAGGCAAATATTTATAGTAGGTTAGGTCCAACTTATCAATGGGATATCGCCGCCGGACAAGCAGTTGTTGAAGCGTCCGGTGGACTTATATCCAGTTTAAATGGTCAAGCTTTGACTTATGATTTTATTTCAGAGAAAAAAAATCCTTTATTTTATTGCTCAGGTGATCCCTCATATCCGTGGCAAGATATTTTCGCAAAGTTAATCTAAATTAAGAATAATCTTTCCGATATTTTCGTCTGATTCCATTATTGAATGAGCTTTTTCGCAATCTTCGAAGGACAGGGTCTGATAGATAATCGGCTTAAGAGCGCCTGAATCAAATAGCGGCATAACTTTGCTAGAGAGATTTTCCATAACTCTAGCCTTTGTTTCCAAGTTTCTTGCTCTGATGGTTGACCCTATTACCTTAAGCCTTTTTATCATCAAATGCCCAAGATTTATATTTGCTTTGGCACCTCCCATTAAACCAATAATAATTAATTTGCCTTCTAATCCAAGGACACTTAAGTTTTTCTCAAAATACTCTGCACCTACTGGATCTAAGATGATATCTACTCCGTTTGGAGACCATTCTTTAATCTTTGAAAATATATCTTTTGATCTAATTTCTCCTGCTGAAGCTCCTAAGTTTAGACAGAAATCAATTTTCTCTTGGGTTCCTGCACTCACAAAACTATCGCAACCAAAAGCCTGGGCTAACTGTATCCCGGCTGTTCCAATACCACTTGCTCCTGCGTGAAAGACAATTTTATGTCCTTTTTCCATATTAGCCTCTATGAAGAGATTCAACCAACAAGTGGCATAAACTTCTGGAATTGATGCACCTTCAGCCCAACTTAGTTTAGGTGGCTTGAGAATTGCGTGGTTCTCGGGGCAAGTTACATATTCTGCATACCCCCCACCTGTCAAAAGAGCAATAACTTCATCTCCAGGTTTCTTAGAACTTACATTTTTGCCAATACTCTCAATTATGCCGCTACATTCCAGTCCTAAAATTTCACTTTCACCAGGAGGAGGAGGGTATAAGCCGTTCTTTTGTGCAATATCAGCACGGTTCAAACCAGCTGCTTTGACCTTGATAAGTACTTCATTATCTTTTAATACTGGTAATTCAATATCTTTAATTTCTAGTTTCTTTTCTATGACTTCTATAGCTTTCATAATTTTATAAACATCATCATCTAGACGTCTCAACTTAGTTTAAAAATCTAAATTTGCACCTTTAATCACTTAAATTGTAAAATTTGCTTAGATTATGCCTAAAAAAGAGCTTAAGAGTGAAAATTCTGCAGGTACAGCTCTTCAGGAAATGGAGGCTCTAGCACCCGGTGGTGACCTTCAAGCTTATATAAACTCAGTGCATAGCATTGGTGTTTTAACCTCTGAAGAAGAAAAAAAACTTGCAGAAGATTTATATTATAGAAATGACCTCGATGCTGCTAGAAAGCTAGTTTTAGCTCACTTAAGGTTTGTAATATACGTTGCAAAGACATATTCAGGATATGGCTTACCCGAAGCAGACCTTATTCAAGAAGGGAATGTAGGTCTCATGAAAGCAATAAGAAAATTTAATCCTGAAATGGGTGTCAGATTGATATCTTTTGCGGTGCATTGGGTTAAAGCCGAAATCCATGAATATGTTTTGAAGAATTGGAAAATAGTCAAAATAGCCACTACTAAACCGCAGAGAAAGTTATTCTTTAATTTGAGAAGTAAAAAGAAGGGTCTTGGGTGGTTGACAGAAGAAGAAGTAGAGTCCATGGCAAAAGATTTAGGGGTAAAGCCTTCAGAAGTAAGAGAGATGGAGAAAAGATTAAGTGGTACTGACATGCCTTTTGATCCTCTTGCAGATTCAGACGATGATGAAGCTTCTTACTCCCCATCTCAATATTTGGAAGATGAAGATGCTAACCCTGCAGACATATTTGCAAAAGATAGTTTGGATGAAACGAATACTAGTAAATTATACGAGGCAATAAATCAGCTTGATGATAGAAGCAGAGATATACTTCAAGATCGATGGTTAGCGGACGAAAAACTTACGCTTCACGAGTTGGCTGAAAAATATGATATTTCTGCTGAGCGTGTTCGCCAAATAGAAAAAAACGCAATGAAAAAAGTGAAGCAGTCTTTCTCTGCAGGAGAATAACTTGCCTTTACAAGATAGACTCAAGAGCTTTGTCTTGAGAAGAGGGAGGTTAACCTCTAATCAGTCAAGGGCACTCTCAGAGCATTGGGACAAGTACATTCTTGATAATGAAGAAAAACTTAGCAATATCTGGAAAAAAAACCCTTCAGTTTTAGATATAGGTTTTGGGTCAGGAGAGACTACTGCATATTTAGCTAAGATAAACCCCGAAATGTTAATTTTAGGAGCAGAGGTTTATCTGTCTGGAATAGGATCTCTTTTAAGTAAAGCAAATGAAGAGTCACTAAATAATATTAAAATATTAAACTCAGATATTGTTCCTTTTTTAGAAGATAAAGTATCAGACAACTGCTTTGATCTAATCATATTGTTTTACCCTGATCCCTGGCCAAAGAGGAAGCACCATAAAAGAAGATTATTACAAAAAGACTTTATTGATTTAATAAATAAAAAACTCAAACAAAATGGCACCTTCTACTTTAAAACAGACTGGATTCATTACTTCGATGAAACGAAGAAGCTTTTAAATAATGATCCAAATTGGAGAGTTTTACAAAAAGAAAATCTCGAGGAATATTTAGTGAACCTACCTAGGACATCCTTTGAAAATAAGGCCCTTCAGGCAAAAAGAAAATTAAATGAGCTTATTCTACAAAAGACTTGTTAAATAATTCAGAGATTTTGTTGAGCAGCGATTTAAAAGCTTCAGATCTGTGAGAGATACTATTTTTCTCATCTTTCTCAAGCTCTGCTAGATGCTTTCCGTTCTCTGTAATAAAAATTGGATCATATCCAAAGCCATTCGTTCCTTTGAATTCACTGGCAATTGAACCTTCAAGGGTACCATTACTTTGAATTATCTTTCCTTCAAAATATCCAACCAGACAACATCGAAATCTTGCACTTCTTTTTTCTTCCTGCAGCCCATCTAAATTTTTAATTAATTTCAAGCAATTATCATTGTCTAAGCCCGTTTTAGAATATCTCGCAGAGAATATTCCAGGACTGCCATTTAATGCATCAACTTCTAGTCCAGAATCATCACCTATAGCAGGTATACCTAGTTGTTTTGAAATGAACTCAGCTTTTATGAGAGCATTTTCATAGAAGGTATTTCCTGTTTCCGGTGGTAGATCTTTTATGATCTCAGGGATTTTAATGAATTCGTAAGGTTTGCCTTTTGCCAATTCCTCGAACTCTTTAAGTTTGCCATTATTTTTCGTAGCAATTGCTATTTTCATTTAGAGATCTTATACATGGCAGTTGTGGCAAATAAATTTGGCACAACTTTAGCCAATACACTTTCTTTCCCAAATTTATTAAAGAAGCATTTTTCTCTTATATTAATTCCGCATTCACTACAAAGATTCTCAAAATCCTTAATGGTACATAAATGAATATTATCGGTATCATGCCAGGTATTTGGCAATGTTCCTGTCACAGGCATCTTACCTGATAGTAAGAGATTAATTCTTGTAGTCCAATAACCAAAATTAGGAATTGTAACAATACTCTCATTTCCAATTCTTGTTACCTCTTGAAGAGCTTTCTTGGGTTCCCTTAAGACTTGAATAGTTTGGCTCATAATCACTACATCAAAACTATTGTCGCTAAAGTTCCCTAAACCTTCATCAATATTTTGATGAATAACATTTAGACCAGAATGGATGCATTTATTAATATCATCTTGATTTATTTCTACTCCTAGTACTCTAGACCCCCATTCTTTGGATAAAATATTTATTATCTCACCATCTCCACAACCTAGATCTAGAACTTCAGACTCTTTATCTATCCAATTTTTTATAACTTCAATAGTATTCATTTAATTTTCAAGAAAAGCCGATAAACCCTTTACATAATCTTCATTTGCAAACAAAAATGAGTCGTGTCCATGAGGACTATCAATTTCAAGGTAACTCACATTTTTTTTGGCTTCGATAAGGGCATTTACAATTTCCTTTGATCTTTCAGGAGCAAACCTCCAATCAGTTGAGAAAGATACAACTAATAACTGTGCCTCAATGGATTCAAAGGCACTTACCAATTTGCCTTCAAAATTACTTGCTGGATCGAAGTAGTCAAGAATCTTTGTCATCAGAAGATAAGTATTAGCATCAAAACTTTCTGAAAAAACATCACCTTGATACCTTAAATAACTTTCTATTTCGAACTCAGCATCATAACCAAAATTTAATTTTTCCTTTTTCAGTTCTCTTCCAAATTTGCTCCTCATTGCTTCCTCAGAGAGATACGTAATGTGCCCAACCATCCTCGCTAATTTGAGACCTTGTTTTGGGTACTTATTTTTATCTAGATATCTACCTCCTTCAAAATCTGGATCATTTAATATGGCTTGTCTCGCAACTTCATTGAAAGCTATATTTTGTGCACTTAACTTCGGTGCTGCAGCAATAATTCCTGCTTTTTTTATTCTTCTAGGATAAAGATAGGACCATTCTAGAGCTTGCATTCCACCTAGACTGCCTCCCATGACAGCATGCCATTTTTCTATGCCCAATAAATCAGAAAGTTTGGCTTGTGAATTTACCCAATCTCTTACTGTAATAATTGGAAAGTCAGGTCCATAATAATCTCCAGTATCGTGGTTAATTGAATTTGGTCCGAGTGAACCGTGACAACCACCTATATTATTTGGGCAAACTACAAAAAATTTGTTCGTATCCACAGCTTTTCCTGGGCCAATAAGAGAATCCCACCAGCCTGGTTTTTCTTCATTTTCATATTTTCCAGCAGCATGATGATTACCACTCAATGCATGACAGATAAGTATCGCATTCGTCGCATCTGCATTAAGAACACCATAAGTTTCATAAACCAGTTCTATATCATTGAAACTTTGGCCGCACTCAAGCTCAAATTTACCCTTTAGAGTAACTTTTTGTGCTTTTACTTTTCCTATCGAATCACTCATAAAAAAACCTGTTTGCCTCAGCACAACAGGTTTAATTTAATGCATTAGCTGTATTTCAATTAAACGCCCGCAAGCTGTGTCAAATCGGCGAAAGCACTATTATATTGAAACTATCTTTAGAAACCAACTGACAACCAAACTGGCAATCCAGATTCAATAGCAAACTGAACAAATATTGATTGCAAGAAGTTCAATAAGATGAAAGCGAATATAGGTGAAAAGTCTAGCCCTCCCATAGGGGGCAAGAATATTCTAAATGGACTAAAAAACTTATCCGACATTTGTCTAATTAAAACTATGGCTGGATGAAAATTATTCCCAGCTACAAAACTTAAAATTATTCCTCCCAATAAAATCCACCAAACCATTTTAAGCATCAATAAAATAACTGAGTAGGTAGACCACATTAAAATCTTTACAGGATCATAATCAACCGATCCTGCCACGACAGCTAGATAAAAGGCTCCTGCTTGAATAAAAACAGCTACTAGAAATGAGGCGAAGTCTATGTTCTGGAAGGGCTTTATAGCTGATCTAAGAAATTGACTTGGCAAGTCTACTGCCCTAATTA
>CACLEI010000027.1 GCA_902605935.1 uncultured SAR86 cluster bacterium
TTCGCTTGCTCTAAAATTAGCAGGAATTGATAGAAGTACCCCCGATCCTATAGGAGGAAAAATAGATAAAGATGCCAATGGGGAACCTAATGGAGTCTTGATAGACAAAGCATCATCCTTAGTTGAATCTATTATTCCCAAACGCACTAGGGAAGAAGAAAAGCGAGCTTTGAGGGAAGGGCTTAATAGAACTGCGAAAATGGGATGGACACAATTGCATGATGCAGGCTCCCCTTTATCCGATTACGAAATTCTAAATGAACTTAAAAAAAATGAAGGTTTACCAGTTAGGATCCAATTTTATGTAAGTGACGGAGAAGATGGTAATAAGTTTCTTGATGAAGGCCCCTATTTAGATCCAGATCATTTCCTTACTTCTAGGGGAATCAAGTTTTACGCAGATGGGGCAATAGGTTCTAGGGGTGCTGCATTCTTCGATAAATATGACGATTATGAAACAAAAGGCTTCTTGATATTCCAAAAAGAAGAAACTATCCCAAAGCTAGTTAAAGCCCTTGTGAATGGCATTCAAATACAAACTCATGCTATCGGAGATTTGGCAAACAAAATTACTCTTGATTGGTATGAAGAGGCATTCAACAAAGTTTCACCAGAAAATAGAATAATCGAAAATCCTCGATGGAGAGTTGAGCATGCTCAAAATATTAAACCCGAAGATCAACAAAGATACTCAGATTTAGAAGTCATAGCTTCAATGCAACCTTCTCATGCGATTGGCGATTTACATTTCGCACACAAAAGATTGGGAGAGGAGAGATTAAAAGATGCATATACATGGAAAAAGTTGATTGAATTAGGTGTAGTTGTTGTAGGTGGATCTGATGCACCTGTTGAAATAGGTGATCCACGAATTGAATTTAAGGCGGCCGTTAGCAGAAAAGATTTAGACGGGTTTTATGAAGATTGGTGGAATATAGAAGAAGTGGTTTCTAGAGAAGAAGCTCTGTATATGTTTACAAAATGGGCGTCCTACTCTGTTTTTGAAGAGGATGTAAAGGGAACAATTGAAGTTGGAAAACTAGCTGATTTAACAATATTTAACAAAGATATAATGACAATTCCTGAAGAAGATATTATGAGTTCTGAAGTTATTATGACTATTGTTGGAGGCAAAGTAGTTTATTCAAAGTAAAAAAAAGGGTACATAAAGTACCCTTTTTTTTTAGATTCATATTAGAAATCCATACCTAATCTTAGGTAGTAAAATGCGCCCATGAATCCTAATGGAGCAAACTCAGGGTATATAGCACCACAACAAGTAACTCCAGTATCATCATCAGGATATTCATCAGTAATATTTTCTGCACCTAATGTAAGTTGCATTGTTCCAAGATCTTGAGTGATCTCTAGATCAAGTGAATACTGATCACCTAAATTAGTTATATTATCAATACCTGAGTAATAGTCTGATTCACCTACAAACATGTATCTTAGCAAAATAGTTGTATCATTTTGATTATGTACAGCTGTAAAGTTATATCTTTTCTCGGGTAGTAAAGACTCTAATGCACCAATTCTACTTCTGCTGATCAAAGTTGATTTATCAACTTCAGTTTCAGTATTACTATATACAAAAGTAAAGTCTGTAACTCCCTGGAATAACTCAGTTGAGTAAGATGCTACTAGATCAAATCCTTCTGTAGTAGTATCAAAGTCATTGGTGAAGAATCTGAAGGTTTGCATATCGCTTGCACCAGGCACTTTTGCAGCAACCAAGGCAGCTCTATCAGCATCAGTTAGGAAATAGTTTTCAGTTAGAGCAATTCTATCAGTGAGTTCTATTTCGTAAGCATCAAGCGTTATGTTAAGAGAATCAGTAACATCCCATACTAAACCGAGGCTTATATTATCTGATTCTTCTGGTTCTAGTGCTTTACCACCAGCAGTTACGGAGATTGGGTTTGTAGGAGACAATGTTCCTTGTTGAACCAATTCACCTGTGCCTGCTGTTGCAGTTGTTACGTTTGATACATTAGCTTGACCAGGAGTTGGAGCTCTAAAACCTGTACTCATTGTTCCTCTAAATTTCAATGTATCTGACATTGTTGCTAAGAACGATATTTTTGAGTTTGTAGTAGTCCCAAAAGTATCGAAATGCTCATATCTAGTAGCAAATCCTAGTAAAAGATTCTCAGTTACATCTGCTTCTAAATCAATATAAGCAGCAACGTTCTGTTGATCCCAAACTCCAGCTATATCAGGAGTGAAACCCGCGAAACCATTGGAACCTATACCAAAGCCTTGATCAAAGTAAGGACCAGTTGTAAAACTAGCAACGTCTCCATTTACGATCTCAAATTGCTCTTCTCTCCACTCAAATCCATAAGCGAAGTTCAGGTCATAACTGCTCATTGGTATGACAGTTACAAAATCAGCATTGAAGTTTTTCTCTAGCTGAATATAGCTTCCAGGTTCGAATTCAGTTGGTGATTGTGGACCTAATGAAGGGTTAAGCGTATTGATAATAACAAAGTCAGCTCTGTTTTCACCAATGTGAACACTATAGTCATATGAAGTACCGCCTTCAAAAACTCCCTCTACACCCGATGCAATTGACCAATCTGTTACGTCACCACCAAAAGATGGTGTGAAACCGCCAGGGAATACTTGGTTGAATACGAAGCAATTCGGGTCATTTTCGTAAACAGCTAAAGCAGCACCTATTAGGTTGTAGTCTTTGGCATTAATGTTACTTGGACATGTCCTAGCACCACCTGCAGCTTGCGCAACATCAGCGATCAATCTGATATCACTTCCATCATCATAAACACCAGTTCTGTTATTCGGATTTCTGAAGAAGAAACCACCCATAACATTTTTCTCAGCATAGTTACCAAAAAGGTAAAATTTGCTAGACGGAGTAAGTTCTAAACCAATGTTTCCAACAAACTTAACGTCATCCTTAACTTTTGGAGAACCCCAAACCTGAGCTTCGCCATTTCCAAAAGGATGAGCCCAAACAGGAACTCCGGCAGCTTTCAACGATGCAGCGTCACCACGTTGCTCACTTCTAGCAGTTGGATCAGTTTCTTGTAATTCAAGTGAAAAGTTAGCATATCCATCGTCTGTGAAAGGCATACCTGCATTCATACCGATCCTTACAGTTTGTCCATCACCTTCTTTATATTCACCAGATTTGATCTCTAAACGATAACCCTCAGCAGCATCCTTGTATACAAAGTTGAGAATACCAGCGATGGCATCTGAACCATACTGAGCTGCAGCACCATCTCTTAGAACCTCAACTTTCTTAAGTGCTATCGAAGGAATTGCAGAAATATCTGGACCTTGAGCACCATCAGCTATACCACCGCCTAGGAATGAAATTACAGCACCTCTGTGTCTTCTTTTCCCATTTGTGAGGACCAACATATTGTCGGGTGGTAAACCTCTAAGGTTTGCTGGCCTAATTAATGTTGCAGCATCACTGATCGGCTGCGTGTTGACGTTAAAGGAAGGTACTAGTGTTCTCAACATGTAGTCTAGTTCAGTCGCACCCTGATTTTTCAAATCAGATCCAGTGAGAACATCTACAGGAGCTGGAGAATCACCTACCGACCTTGCATCTCTCCTTGTTCCAATAGCAACTACTTCTTCTACTTCATCGGCAGCAGCCAAGAAGCTAGGAAGAGTAGGTGTAATTAACAAGGAAAGGGTTATGGATAGGAATCCTATTTTGGATTTATACATAATTTTTACCCCAAATTATTAAATTTAACATACATAAACTACTGCAATCCTAATGCCAAAGGTAAATACCTTTTTTATGCAGTAATGCACTATTTTCAAGCAAAATAGACTTTACATTTACCGTTTATGAACAACATATGTAAGAAATTTACTTTGCTGCAATAGCTTTATGCCCTATATTCTATAGATCGTTAATTGCTTATGCAAATGTTAGGTACTGTAAGCATTATAATTAAAATTTATTTTTTATCTTTATATGTACCTTTTTATGTACCTTTATGTTTACTTACAGAAAAGCAGAAATTCAGGATATACCAGCAATAGAGGAATTGATGGATTTATCAATCTCTAAAGTTCTTGGAAAACTAACTGATAAAAAGGAACTCGAGGCTTCTTATGAATCCATGGGGCTAGATACTAAACTTATTGAAGATAATTCCTATTTCCTTATATTTGAGGAAGATAACTTGATTGGATCTGGCGGCTACAGCATCAGAAAAACCTTGTTTGGAGGAAACCACACTCCAAATAGATCCGATGACTTATTAGTACCAGGTAAGGAACCTTCTAAAATTAGGGCGATGTATACACATCCCGATTGGATAAGGAAGGGTGTTGGAAGTATGATATTGGAACTTTCTGAAAATGAATCTAAAAAATTAGGATTTAATAAAGCTGAACTTATGGCAACAATTTCAGGAATACTTCTTTATCAAGATAGAGGGTATGAAGTGGATAAAGAAATTAAATACGAAAGTAGAGCTGGAAACAAAGTAAGGATGTATAGAATGTTTAAAAATTTATGAATGATAGAGTAATACAAAATAATATATTTGATGAGCCCATAGAAGAATGTAGTTGCACGCCTTTAACTGGGTTTTTCAGAACTGGTTGCTGTGAAACCTCCGAACAAGATACTGGTAATCATACTGTTTGTGCAATCATGACAGAAGAATTTCTTGAATTCAGTAAATCAAAAGGAAACGACCTTTCTAGTCCTGTTCCAGCATTTGATTTTCCGGGATTAAATTCAGGAGATAGATGGTGTTTATGTGCTGCTAGATGGCTGGAGGCTTACGAAGCTAGTTCTGCTCCATCAATTATTGCTAAGGCTACAAATAAAAGAGCATTAGAAGTCATTCCTATAGAAGTAATTAAAAAATTTTCCTTAGATGTTTTATGAAAAAAGATCTTTTTTTTATGCATAGAGCACTCAAGCAGGCTAAAGATGCTGCTATCTTGGGTGAAGTACCAGTAGGTGCAGTATTAACCCTGAATGATGAGATTATTGCTGAAGATCATAATAGATCAGTCACATTGAATGATCCTAGTGCGCATGCAGAAATGAATGTTATAAGAAAAGGGGCAGAACTATTGGGAAACTATAGACTTCCTAATACTTCTCTCTATGTTACCTTAGAGCCTTGCATGATGTGTTGTGGTGCTTTAGTGCATGCAAGGATAGACAATCTAATATTCTCTGCCACAGACCCTAAATCTGGGGTCGTAATTAGTAATTCAAATTTTCTAGAAGCAGAATTTCTTAATCACACAGTAAGGTTTAGACAAGGACCTCTAATTGAAGAGTCTTCAAATTTATTAAAGTGCTTTTTCAGAGAGAGGAGGTTATAAATTAAACTCAGTCCATATAGGAGCATGATCTGAAGGCTTATCCATACCTCTTATGTCGTAATCAATTCCTGAAGCTTTAACCGCTGTATTAAGTTTTTTCGTAACCCAAATGTGATCAATCCTCAAACCCCTCTTGGGGTTATCTTCAAAACCCTTACTTCTATAGTCGAACCAACTAAATTCATCATTTTTTTCTGAATAAAGAGTTCTGTAAGAATCAAATAGTCCCCAATCAGTTAACTCAGATAACATTTCCCTCTCTTCTGGAAGAAAGCTGCATTTTCCAGTTCTTAGCCATCTTTTTTTGTTTTCTTCCCCAATCCCAATATCTATATCTTGAGGTGAAATATTCAAGTCACCCATCACTATCAGATGATCTTTCGGGTCATAATTCTTTTG
>CACLEI010000028.1 GCA_902605935.1 uncultured SAR86 cluster bacterium
GAAAGGTTCAGGCGAAATAACCGTAAATAAGAAAAAACTAGAAGTTTATTTTGGAAGGGAAGTTGCTCAAATGGTTGTTAAGCAACCTCTGGTCTCAACGGAATTATCGGAGGGTATTGATGTTAAAGCTACAGTTTCAGGAGGGGGTAGCTTTGGTCAAGCAGGAGCAATAAGACTTGGAATTGCTCGAGCTTTAGTTGAATATGACGAGACATTAAAACCCACCCTAAAGAAAGAAGGATTTTTAACTAGGGATTCAAGAAAAGTTGAAAGGAAAAAAGTAGGTCTAAGGAAAGCAAGAAAAAGACCACAATACTCAAAAAGGTAATATGCAGCCAAAATCTCCTCCTAACCCAGGACGAAGAAAATTTCTCATAAGCACAACATCTGCGGTTGGTGCAGTGGGCGTCGCTGGTGCAGTAGTTCCCTTTATCAGTGCTTTTAATCCCAGCGCAGCAGCTGAAGCAGCTGGAGCTCCAGCAGTCGCTGATATAGGGAAATTAGCTCCAGGAGAAATGATTATCGTTGAATGGAGAGGAACTCCAATCTACGTAGTAAAGCATTCAGATGAGTCGATACAGGAAATCGATAAGAATTTAGAGAGACTTGCAGACCCAAACTCCGAAACCCAGGTTCAGCCTGATTATGCAAAAAATAAATATAGATCAAGAAAACCTGGCATCTCTGTTTTATCAGCGGTCTGTACACACCTAGGTTGTGCTCCTAAATATTACCCTCAACTAGGAGTTGTAGATTTTGATTCCGAGTGGCAAGGAGGATTCTTTTGCCCTTGTCATGGTTCAAAGTTCGATTTGGCTGGAAGAGTTTACGCAGGAGTTCCTGCCCCCGATAATTTAGCTGTGCCCCCACACTATTTTAAATCTGATGATATTTTAGTCATTGGAGAAGACGGAGATGTAGCGTAATGGTCACAAAATTAATGAACTGGTTCGATGATAGATTGCCTTTAACCGCAACTATTGAAAGACACCTGACAAAATATCCTGCCCCAATAAATATGAATATATGGTACCTGGCAGGGGTACTTCTTGTTGTAGTGCTTGTAATACAACTTGCATCTGGTATTTGGCTCTTAATGAATTATGAACCAACAGCTGAGGGTGCTTTCGCCTCTATCCAATACATTATGAGAGACGTCAAATATGGCTACATAATAAGATACATGCACACAACGGGAGCATCTGCTTTCTTTGCATTGATATTTTTGCATATGTTCCGTGGAATGATGTATGGCTCTTATCAAAAACCAAGAGAGCTTTTGTGGGTTCTAGGTTGGATTACATACTTCTTACTCTGTGCACTAGGATTTACAGGATATGTTCTTCCCTGGGGACAAATGTCTTTCTGGGCAGCTCAAGTAATTATGTCTCTCTTCGGATCAATTCCTTATATCGGAGAAGATTTACTTACGTGGATAAGGGGTGACTATCTTATTTCAGGTATAACACTGAATAGGCTTTTTGCTTTTCATGTTGTTCTCTTACCGTTAGCACTGATTGCCGTTGTATTTGTTCATATATTGGCGCTTCATGAAGTCGGTTCTAACAATCCAGATGGAGTGGATGTCAAGAAATTTAAAGATGCTGATGGTGTTCCTTTAGATACAAAACCATTTTTTCCCTATGATGTAATGCATGACTTATATGCAATTGGTGTATTTTTAATCTTCTTTGTAGCTATTATGTTCTTTTATCCAGACGGGGGCGGGTATGTGATTGAATATGTCAACTACGAAGCAGCTGATAATTTAAAGACACCTGAGCATATTGTTCCTTCCTGGTACTACACTCCCTATTATGCCATGTTGAGGGCTGTTACTTTTCCTCTATTCGGATTAACAGCAAAATTCCTTGGATTTGTGGTAATGGCCGCAGGTATTGCAATTTTTGTAGCTCTACCATGGTTAGATAGAAGCCCAGTCAAATCAATAAAATATAAGGGCATCTACAGCAAATTCTTCTTGGCTTTATTTGTAGTTAGTTTCCTGGTTCTAGGCTATCTCGGTGCAGTCCCATCTACGCCTGCAAGAACAATTGCCGCACAAATATTCACTGTATGCTACTTTGCTTACTTTTTTTTAATGCCCATATATACAAAATACGAAACATGTAAACCTGTGCCTGACAGGGTACAATTGGGATGAACAAAAAAAGTCGAATTCTAACCTTTGTTGTAATTACTGCAGCTAGTTTGGGCGCTTTAAAAGTCCATGCTGCATCAGGAGCAGCTTGTGGTAGTTTCCTATCAGAGGATGGTCTCACAAAGGGAGAATGCAAAGAAGCATATATAAATGCAAAGGATAAAGCCTCACTTCAAAGAGGAGCACAAGTCTATATGAATTACTGTTTAGGTTGTCATTCTTTGAAATATGCAAGATACAAAAAGGTGTCTGAAGATTTGGAAATCCCACTTAGCATGTTCCAAGAAAATCTGATATTTGGCGATCAGAAGATGGGAGACTTAATCCAGGTAGGAATGGACCCAAAAGAAGCAAAAGAATGGTTTGGAAATGCACCCCCCGATTTAACCCTTGAAGCTGGTTTAAGAGGACCTGACTGGATATATACTTACCTTACAAGCTTCTATATTGATGAATCAAGACCCTTGGGTGTTAATAACAAGGTCTATGAAAATGTTGGAATGCCTCATGTTTTAATTGATATGCAAGGAACTCCTAGATCAGTATGTAAACAAATTCCCTCATTTGCAGATAATGGCGGCATTAAGCAGGATCCCCTAACTGGTGAACAGCTTACAGAAGAAAAATGTGGTTTTCTACAGGTTGACAATGGCACAGGTGAAATGAGCCCCGAACAGTTTGATAAGACTATGCTGGATCTTACTAACTTCCTAGCTTACATGACCGATCCACTGAAGGTTGAAAGAGAGACTATTGGAACTTACGTCTTACTATATCTCTTTATTTTTACAATGCTTAGCTATCTTCTCTATAGAGAATTTAAGAAAGATCTTCACTAATTTCCCTAAATAGGAGTTTTTATGGTTTCACTTAGCAATAGAACGTCAATGGCACTTTTCTCAGATCCAATGGACCATTATAGTCATAGAGTAAGGATTGTGATGGAAGAAAAGGGCGTCACTAGCGAAATCATTGATTCTGATACTAATGATTTAAGCGACGAGATTTTAGAAGTAAGTCCTTATGCAGAACTACCTGTATTGGTTGATAGAGATGTTTGTCTATATGACTCTTTAATCCTAATGGAGTACTTAGATGAACGGTTCCCTCATCCACCACTTCTGCCTGTGTATCCTGTCTCAAGAGCACACATTCGATTATTCATTCAAAGAATAGAAAAAGATTGGTGTGAGGTATTTGATGAGTTAATTCAAGGAAATCCTACGGAGGCTAAAGCTAAGAAATTACGTACCGAATTAAAATCTCAAATATTGGGAATGTCTCAAATACTCAAAGAGAAGCCTTATTTTATGTCAGATGAATTCAGTCTTGTAGATTGTTGCATAGCTCCTATCCTCTGGAGACTTCCTTTAATTGATATAGAGCTTCAGAAAGATTCTAAAACTAAACCTATCTATGAGTATATGCAGAGAGTTTTTACAAAACCATGTTTTATTAATAGTTTGTCTGAGCTTGAGAGAGATATAAGGTCTACTTAGTTTTTCTATAAAACCTTTATTCCTTTACCGGTCATCTCAAATAGATAAGCTGATCTCTTGTATTTTTTTCGTTCCAGACTTATTTTTCCAGTTAGGCCTTTGTAGATAAAGTTTTTTGAATTCACTGAACCATACCTTAAGAGAATAGATTCAAAAGCATCATATCCAATAGCAAACTCTCTAGTTATATTTTCTTGTGCTATATATTCAGGCATCGGAATGGGCATCATGATAGGCATATCCGAATGAATAGATCCAATAAGATCTTTTTCAAGAGGCTGATAATTGTCATTTGTGTTCCAACTATTAAGTATGAAAATATCAAAATCCTTTTCAGATATATAGTCGATTGCTGGCTTTAGATTCCTTGCCTCTTTTAAGTTTAATGATAAGAAAAAGGTATCTATATCCTCACGACTTCTTGAAGTACCCGAAACTTTCTCGGAAAGTCTTCTTGATAATTTCCTAATCCTTTCCTTACTTCTATTAACCAAAAGAATTTCAGAAAACATAGTTTGACTAGTTGTCTCATTATTATAAGTTTTAGAAGTCACGATTTCTTTTTTGTAATCTTTCAGCAAATTAACAATACTATTTTTATCAATATTATTTTTACTGTCTATGACAACAAACCTAGAAGAACTCTCTGAAACATTTTGAAGTAATTTATATTTTTCTACCTCTCTTGAGACTATAAAAGTATTCTCAAAACCCATTTCATCTAGGTTATTCGAGACAAATAAAGTTTTAGCCTTAGGGAGTTTTTGAATGCATTCCTTATAAGATTTATCCATTGACTGATTTGAAACATGGAAAACTATATTGAGGTTTACATTACTTTGTTCAATTTTGCATTGAGTATATGGGATAGGAGAGAGAACTATTTTTGGGTTGTAGGAAATTCTTGAATTATAAAAATAAGAATTTGCAATGAAACCTTGAATCTCTTGCGATAGTAGAATGTCCTCATCGCTCTGGAA
>CACLEI010000029.1 GCA_902605935.1 uncultured SAR86 cluster bacterium
CCAGTAGGGTTTGAGGGAGAACACATTATAAAAAGCTGACAATCCTTCCAGATATCCTCGGGTATGCTTTCAAGGTCAGGTTTAAATCCTTCAGACTCGATGGAATTTAAGTAGTAGGGTTCTGCACCTGCCATAATCGCTGCGCCTTCATAAATTTTGTAAAAGGGATTTGGCAAAATTACTTTTGGATTTTTTTTTGTAGAATCTATTGTCGACTGAATAAACGAAAAAATACCTTCTCTACTGCCTGAAAGGGGCAAAACATGTATATCGGGATTTATATTACTTATAGAAAATCTTTTATTTAAGTAATCACAGTAACTCTCTCTTAAAGACAATTCTCCTGAAGAAGTTGGATACTTTGAAAATGATAAAGAGTTTTCATTGATAATATCTAGTGCTTGCATCGGCGCTTGTTCTTTCGGTTCTCCTATATGGAGTCCAATGACATCTAATGGATCTTTTTTTATGTCTTTGAGTAAATCTGAGAGGTACTGGAATGGATACTCTGTTAAAAAATCTAATTGTTTATTCATTTATCTTTTCAATTTAATGAAACCTTGATGTCTTCTATAAGATTATTTAAGTCTTTCATCTTTACAAAAGGTGTATCTTGTTTGGAAGTTATGCAAAATCTATCTTCTGCTTTTTCACCATAGGTTGCTATTCTTGCCTTTTTAATCAATGCTCCATGCTTTAAAAAGACTTGGCATATTGATGCCAGTAAACCAGGTCTATCTGTAGTTCTTATTTCTAAATCCGTCCATCTATTTTTCGTGCTTATAACTTATTTCAGTATCAGTTTTAAAATGCCTTAGATGTCTAGGTTGCCTTCTTTGTACAATTTTAGGTTTCAGGATTTTTGGTGTGATTGCCTCTTCTAATTTATCGATTAAAACTTTAGCTTTTTCAGAATCTAATTCAACCCTTTTTCCATTATCACTTATAGTTATTAGATCAGTACAATATCCATTTTTCATGCCGAAGAGTTTAGCATCAACAAAATTAATATTTTCCGAATCCAAGATTCCTATAATTGTTGCAAAAAGGTTGGCTCTATCTTGAGTATTTATGAAAATGGTAGTCAAAGAATCAGTATCCTTTTGAAATAGTTTTATATTTGTCATTCCTTTAGAAAGGAGAATATTTTGAGCATGAATCTGAAGGTCTTGATGATCTGAAGCTTCAAAGTAATCTTCATAAAAATTACTCCACAGTTTTCTTACATCCTGTTGCCTAAAATCTCCCAAAAGCTCCATAGCTTTGGCCTTTTCCTCTGTTATGGATGTATTGAGAAGAATCTCGTCTTCAAAATAAAGTTTAGTTCGGTCATAAAGCTGTTTTAAAAGAGAGGCATTCCAAGAATTCCATAATCTGGGATTTGTTGCACTTACATCAGCTGCAGTAAGGCAATACATATAATTGAGAGTATCTATATCTTTAATCTTTTTCGCAAAATCCTTAATTACCTCATTATCTGTAAGATCCTTTTTTTGTGAAGTAACAGACATTAAAAGATGATTTTCTACTAACCATTCAATTTTTTTTGTGTCTTCTTCAGAAAAAAAATGTTTTTTACAGAAATTCCTCACGATAGTTTTTCCTAATTTTGAATGATCTGAACCTCTTCCTTTACCTATATCATGATATAAACCAGATATGTAAAGTACCTCTAGTTTAGGAAGCTTATCAATTAATTTAGATGCTAAAGGGAATTTTTCCTTAGATTTTCCAAGTGACATCCATCGCATATTTCTCAGAACTTGCAGAGTGTGAGCATCTACGGTGTATATGTGAAATAAGTCATACTGCATCTGTCCCGTTATCCTTCCAAATTCTGGAAGGTATCTTCCCAATATCCCTAAATTTTTCATATTTTCCAATTGCGTAACTAAAAGTCTTTTAGATTTAAGAAGTTTTAAGAAAAGTTTAATATTTTGTTTTTTTGATCTAAATTTTGAATCGATAAGATCTCTATCTCTTTTAAGAGCTCTTAAAGTTTCAGAGCCAATATCTTCAATATAAGTATTCTCACTTAATTTGATAAAGAGATCTAAGAGTAGGCTGGGATCCTTTTTAAAACCATTTAGATCATAAAGATGAATAAGATTATCTTTAACAAAGAAATTTTTATCTATTTTCCTTTTTCTTGAATATCTAGTTAATCCATAATTTTCTTTCAAACCCTGAATAAATGTAGAATTTATTTCAGTAATATTTAATGAGGATCGATAATATCTATGCATCAATTTTTCAGCTGCTTGATTTGAGCTCTTAATAGAAGGGAATAATTTCTCTGCAATTGGTATTTGATGCTCAAATAGCAACCTGTCTTCCTCTCTATCAGCTTCGATGTGGAGTAGATATCTGATTACCCAAAGCCAATACTTAGATTTATTTAGCTCTTGCCTTTCTTCGATAGTTAGAACGCCACCAAACTTTTCTTCATCAGTTTTATTCCTTAGATTGTTTTTTATTAACCAATCAATTGTATGAATATCCCTAAGTCCACCTGGCGAGGATTTAATATCTGGTTCAAGATTATACGAAGTATTATTGAAACTTTCATGACGCTCTATCTGTTCCTGAAGTTTTGCTCTAATAAAAGACTTATTTCTCCACAAGTTTTTTGTGTCTATTATTTTTAGATATTCTTTATGTAATTGCTCATCACCAGTAAGTCTTCTGAACTCGAGCATGTTAGTCATAGTAAAGAGATCTTCTCTCGCTTGATTCCTCGCTTCATCTGCAGTTCTTACGCTATGTCCAATTTCTAAACCTAAATCCCATAATAAGCTAATGAATTCTTCAACTTTTTTTTGGTCAGGCTTCGATAAATTACTTTTTGATAAAAGGAGTAAATCTATGTCAGAGTAGGGATGAAGCTCTCCTCTCCCATAACCACCGACAGAGAAAATACCAAAGTTTTTAATCTCATTAAGTTTAGTTTGATCGGCTGCAGATTGAATTAATGCATCAGTATTATCAGATTTCTTATTTAAGAAATATTTTATTCCTCTTACCTGTCTTCCTCTATCATTGAAAAGCCATTTTTCAAATTGTTTCGATAATTCTTCATTATCAATATTCTTTTGCTTAACTATATTTTCAAACATCTAAGCGTTTTATCTTTCTTCTGCTCTTTGTGTGAGAATTTCTGCACCATCTTTATTTACATAAATAGTATGTTCCCATTGTGCTGAATTCTTGCCATCTTTAGTTTCAACTGTCCATCCATCTTTTAATAGATTGGTATGTTTTGAACCTAAATTGATCATAGGTTCAATCGTGAAACACATGCCCTCAATAATTTCTTGTCCTGTATTGGCTTGCCCATAATGAAGTATTTGAGGCTCATCATGATAGATTTTGCCAATTCCATGACCACAGTACTCCTCAACTACAGAGTAGTAATTTTTTTCAGCATGAGTTTGAATTGCATGACCAATGTCCCCAAGGCTTGCTCCGGGTCTTACAACTTCTATACCTTTATAAAGACATTCTTGAGTGATTTTAACAAGCCTTTCGTTGTGTGCTTGGACTTTTCCTACAAGATACATTTTTGAAGTATCCCCGTGCCATCCATCTTTGATTACTGTGACATCAATATTCATAATGTCTCCACTTTTAAGAATTCGACTATCATCCGGTATGCCATGACATATAACTTCATTGATACTCGTACATAATGTTTTCTCAAAACCTCTATATCCTATATTTGCTGGAATAGCCTTTTGAACATCAACAATATA
>CACLEI010000030.1 GCA_902605935.1 uncultured SAR86 cluster bacterium
AACTGTCCTGGACCGTGGTAAGTTACCTGACCACCTCTATCTGTTCTTACTACGGGAATATTATTATTTTTAATAATATTTTTCTCTTCAGCAGCATGCCCGAGAGTATAAACAGGATAATGCTCTACAAACCACAACTCATCTGGTTCATTTCCTGACTTTCGATTTATTGTGTCCTGCATTCGCTTCCAAGTATCTTGATACTTTTCCAAACCTATATCTCTAACTTCTAAATTCTTCAATCCAATTCTCGTGTATCTATGTATGCCTTCTCAGAAATCCTATGATAATTGATTACTTGTTCTTTGAACTCTGTATAAGATTTATATACCTTCTGCGCCATTGGATCATCTTTAATAAAATCCTCCATGACTTCGTCAGTTATTTTCTTCAATTCTATGAGGACATTGTCTGGTAATTTTCTAAGATCGACATCATGCTTCTCAACAAGTTCTGTAAGAGCCTTATTATTTCTTGCAGTGTATTCATCGAGCATTTCTTGATTAGCTGATTTAGCAGCATATTTAATTATGGCCTTTAAATCGTCTGGTAAAGAATTATAAGCTTCTTTATTTATTATAATTTCCATAGTTGAGCCTGGTTCATGCCATCCAGGATAATAGTAATAATCAGCTACCTGATGGAAGCCGAAGGTCAAATCATTATATGGTCCAACCCACTCGGCAGCATCAACCACGCCTTGTTGCAAAGAAAGAAAAATTTCGTTTCCCGGTAGGGTTACGGTTTCGGCACCTGCTCTAGTAAATACTTCGCCGGCTAAACCGGGTATCCTCATCTTCAGACCCTCTAGGTCACTCAAAGAATTAATTTCTTTTTTAAACCAACCAGCCATCTGCACTCCGGAATTGCCTCCTGCTAATGGGATTAAATTAAAAGGCTCATAAGCTTCTTCCCAGAGCTCCATACCTCCTCCGTAATGAAGCCAACCGTTCATTTCTTGAGCGGTTAGTCCAAAGGGAACTGCTGTAAAAAATTGCGAAGATTTTACTTTTCCAGTCCAATAATAAGATGCTCCATGGCCAAGCTGAACGTTTCCTTGTGAAACGGCATCAAAGACTCCTAAAGCTGGGACGAATTCTCCAGCTCCGTAAACTTTTATTTGCATCCTTCCGCAAGTCATTTCATTTACATATTTAGAAAAATTTTCTGGTCCCATGCCTAGTCCAGGAAAATTTTTAGGCCAAGTAGTTACCATGGTCCATTTATAATTCTTTGTTCCATTTGAAAAACATCCTTGATCTTCAACAATGGATTCTTCTGAGTTCGAACAAGAGACCAGAACAAAGAAAGTCCCTATAGCTAATAATCTTTTCATATTAAGTGCCTTATTTTATATATTTTGCAGTTTAGCGTAAGCAACCATAAGCCATTTAGTTGTACTTGAATCAAAATTAACCTCTACTCTCGCATTAGTGCCTTCACCTTCGTAATTCAGAATCACACCTTCTCCAAAAGCCTCATGAAGGACCCTTTGTCCTAATTTAAAGTTTGTATCTGGAACCTCTCCAGCAATTCTGCTTGAACTATTTTTTGAAGTTCTAGTAACATTGCCACCTGTACGAACCTCAACGGTTAACTCATCAGGTATCTCTCTTAAAAAACCTTGAAGCAGGATTAAAATTTTCCGAGCCATATAAATTTCTCATTTCTGCATGAGTAACAAATAACTTTTCCATAGACCTAGTCATACCTACATAGCAAAGTCTCCTCTCTTCCTGTAACTGATTTGGGTCTTCTATAGATAATTTATGTGGAAAGAGTCCTTCTTCAAATCCGGTTATGAAAACCAGAGGAAATTCTAGCCCTTTGGCAGAATGCAGTGTCATAAGTTGTATGGCAGACTCATGCTCTGAAGCTTGAGTCTCTCCAGCATCAAGGGCGGCATGATCTATGAACATCTTTAAGGCACTCTCCTCTAGTTCATCAAAAGAATCAGGTTCAAAATCTCTGGCAGCACCTACTAACTCTGATAAGTTTTCAACTCTCGTCCTTCCTTTTTCACCAGCTTCTTTCTTGTGATATTCGATAAGCCCACTTCTTTCAATGGCCATATCAACTATATCTCTGAGTTGTAATTCTCTCGTATCTGACTCAAGAGTATTGAAACTAGACATAAATCCTTGAATGGACTGAGATGCTCTAGCTGTTAACCCCTCGATGTCTATTAGTTCTTCACAAGCTTTCCACAGGGACATATTTTTTTCTGCGGCTTTAGCTCTAATTATATCTATGGTCTTAGCACCTATACCTCTAGGTGGAATGTTGATAACCCTTTCAAATGCTGCGTCATCTTCTCTACCATACAAGAGTCTTAAGTAACTCATAGCATTCTTGATTTCTGCTCTCTCATAGAATCTCAAACCGCCATAAATCTTGTAGGGTAAAGATTCTCTTAAAATTGCCTCTTCAAGTACTCTGGATTGTGCATTGGATCTGTAAAGTATTGCAACTTCATCAAGACTTCTTCCTTGATTAACCCAATTCTGTATGCTGCCGACAACATACCTAGCTTCATCATCTTCGTTGTAAGCTGAATAAATAGAAATTGGTTCACCTTCTTTCTGATCAGTCCAAAGTTCCTTTCCCATTCTTCCTTGATTATTTTTAATGACTGCATTTGCAGCATTCAAAATAACTGAGGTTGACCTATAGTTTTGCTCTAGTCTAATTATTTCAGTATTTTTGTAATCAGTTGTAAATCTATTTATGTTTTCACTTTTTGCACCTCTCCAACCATAAATTGATTGGTCATCATCTCCTACAGACATAAAGTTTGCACCGCCATCAGCTAGAAGTCTCAAAAACTGATATTGGACTTCATTAGTATCTTGAAATTCATCTACTAATATATGGCTAAACCTTCTTTGATAGTGCCTCAAGACCTCTTCATTGTTTTTGAGTAATATATAAATTCTAAGCAGCAATTCTCCAAAATCTACTAAACTTTCTCTCTCGCATAGCTCTTCATAAACCTTATATACTTCAGCCATCTTTTCAGTGAAATAGTCATCTGCCACCTCTACATCTTTTGATCTTCTACATTCATCTTTTTGCTTATTTATAAACCATTGAATCTGCCGTGGAGGCCATTTGGTATCATCTAATCCCATTGATTTAACTACTCTCTTAATTACCCTGTACTGATCCTCTGAGTCTAGAATCGCAAATTCCTTTCTGAGGCCAGCTTCCTCCCAATGTGTCCTTAATAATCGATGCGAGATTCCATGAAAAGTTCCGCACCAAAAATTTCCCATCTCATCTTGAACAATATCTTCAATTCTTCCACGCATCTCTCTAGAAGCTTTGTTGGTAAAAGTAACAGTTAAAATTGAATGTGGATTTATATTTTCAGCTTTAATAAGCCATGCTACTCGATGGGCAATAACTCTTGTTTTTCCTGAGCCTGCTCCCGCAAGAACGAGTAAATTCTTAGATTCGGAGGT
>CACLEI010000031.1 GCA_902605935.1 uncultured SAR86 cluster bacterium
CATGCCTCTGCCATCATCCTCTACACTCAAAGATCCATCTTTAAACAAACAAACACTAATCTTAGATGCAAAACCTCCAAGAGCTTCATCAATACTATTATCTATTACTTCAAGAGCTAGGTGATTTGGACGAGATGTCTCGGTGTACATGCCCGGCCTTTTTTTGACAGGATCAAGTCCCGAAAGAACTTCAATTGACTTTGCAGTATATTCTCTTGCCATTTGGTTTTGGCATATTATAACCTCTGGGTAGCAAACTGAGTGACTAGAAATTAAATATTATTTAGAGATGAAGAATTATTTATTACTATCAATCATAGGATTATTATTAAGCTTCACTGATAAAGAATAATGTGAAAATAAAAATTACTCGTTTTGTTGATCAACCAATAATACCTCCATTTCTTGAGCAGGAGATCGGCTCTAATATAAATGGTCCTTCCTTGATAAAAGTACCTGATTGGATTGAAGACTCATTAGGAAAATACTATTTGTACTTTGCAGATCATAAAGGAGATAGGATAAAACTTGCATATTCGGATAAGCTGGAAGGTCAATGGAAAATTCTAAGCGGTGGCACTTTAAAACTTGAAAATTCCTATTTTTTAAATGAGAAACCATCAATGCCTGATGATTTCAACATAAATGAGTTGAGAGAAAGAGATGCTCATGTTGATCATATCAAACATATACCCAAAAAAATTGATGATTTGACCATTCCCCATATCGCTTCACCAGATGCACATGTTGATGAAGTCAATCAAAGAATAGTTCTATATTTTCACGGTCTAGACGAATTTGGTCTTCAAAAGACGAGAGTAGCTACATCCTGTGATGGTATAAATTTTAAAGCTAAAAAGAAAATAGTAGGATGGCCTTATTTTAGGAAATTTACCTATAAAGCTGATGATTACGCAATATCTATGCCTGGTTTTATATATAAAAATAATGGAGATATTGAGGATTTCACTATTATTAATCAAGTCATGGAAGAAGATACAAGGCACAGCGCTGTGATGGTTTATAAAGATCAATTACTAGTATTTCACACCAGAAAAGGAGACAAGCCAGAACGTATACTTCTTTCAATAGTTGACCTTTCATTACCATCAAATAAGTGGAATGCTTCAAAACCTATTGAGGTTCTAAAGCCTGAAAAGGATTGGGAGGGTGCTTTTTTACCAAATTATGAATCTGTTGAAAGTGCAATCAATATACCGGTTAATCAGCTTAGAGATCCAGCAATTTTTTTTGAAGATGACAAAAATTATCTTCTTTACTCATTAAGGGGAGAAAATGGTATTGGTATAGTTGAATTTTCTATTGAACATTCTTAAAGATAGCCATTTCACAGTTTTTTCACGATATATTCACAATACTTATATACATATATCATTATAAATGATAAGATGTATTTTTAATTAATTGTATCGAATGAAAAAAATAGAAAAAACAGCAAGAAAGGTATCTGAGGTAATACTACCCACTCTTTACCTAGCACCAATGATAATTGGCGCTTATGGGTTCATATCTTTTGTGCAATGGACAAGTTAATCACTGTTCTGCTGCAGTAAACCAACTAGATCACTTACTTTCCTTCTTTGGTGCATAGACCTAAATAGTTCGTAAGCACTTAAAACTTTAGCTCTTTGCCCATCACTCTCTAAAAACTCTACTTCATCAGTTAAGATTCGTCTTAGTTTCTGATTATTTTCATCAAGAAAACTTATATTGTTATTGCCTGAGTTCGCTGATTTCAGTGCTTCCAATTCATTTTCTTTAATTCTTGAATTTGATAATAACCATTCAATAATATCTCGATTTTCTTTATCTAAAGAATCACCAGCTTCATCAAGTTTCATAGCGGATATTAAGATCAGAGCACCCCAAGAACTCAAACGTGATCTCTCATATTCATCTTCAACTAGTGGGCTAAATCTACTAATTATTTCTTGAGCTGCATTTAAAAGAGCTATATTGAGATCTGGTTTCATATTTTACTTTCCAACGAATTCAAAATTACTTCTAAATGGATATCGCCAGGTATCCAAGCTGAAAATAAATTTATAGGATCAATATTTTTTCCGGATTTAAACTCATTTCCAGCTGAAATCCAGATAGCCATGCCTTTGATGGCTGCAAAAAGTTCCCACCACTCCAGATCTTTTTTATCAACTTTGCTATTGCTGGAATTCTCCCAAGCCTTTATGGCCTCATCTCTAGGTATCAAATATGCTGGACGGTCTCTATCTTGCCAGCTCCAAATTGGAGATAATGCCCAACCTAGGTCTTCTAAGGGATCACCTAAATGTGCCATTTCCCAGTCAAGAATCCCTGTTATTTTATTCTTAAAATAAAGAAAATTACCGCTTCTATAATCTCCATGAACCATGCATATATTTTTAGATTCTTTAGGAGGGTACTTATATAAATATCTTATACCAGCATCTAATATTGGTTCCACTCCAATTGAATCTTCTTCTATCACTTTTACCCATTTATCTAATTCAGTTTTCCAAAAAGGTTTTTCCAAATCTTGAGCAAAAGTTTTAAAAATTTCGTTATCTATTTTCCTTTTAGCTATTTCACCAAGAATTGACCAGAATTGAATGCCTATATCTTGTTCGTAAGGAGAGTAGCCATTTGGTGTAAAAGGATTTGCAGCTTCGCCATTCAACTCTCTCATCAACATGAATGGAGCATTGAAAGTGGAATCATCTTCTGACATATCAATCAAGATTGGTACTGGAACATTGGATTTTTGAAAAGCGGAATAAGCTAAATATTCTATTCTTTGTTCCGTTTCTATAAGAGAGCTTTCTTGAGAAAGTCTTAAAATTAATCGTTCTTCACTACCCAAACTATCTTTGAGTCTAATCTTGTAGGTTTCTCGACTTGCTCCTCCAAAAATTCTTTCAAAACTCATTAAAGAAAATTCCTTATTAGATAGGTTGGAGTAATAAGAGATGAAAGATTTAGAGAGTTCTTCAGACATGTACCTAGGTATCTAAAAGACTCTCAAAGCCACTAGTTAGATGAGGACCTATAAGAAGTTGTTCTAATGCACCTATTCCCTTCCGAGATGATTTTCCTTCCTGCAACTCTACATCACAAATAGCTTGAATATGAAGGAATGGTGGATCATGTGGATCTTCACTTAAATCATAGAAATCATAAAGTGATTGATTTTCTCCATGGAACTGACCATGACCCCATTCGGGATGCATATAGCCTAATCCACACATGAAAATATGATATTTGGGATTTAAAAACCAAGTTAATTCAGTGCCATCTTTTTTTAAAGCTGAGAATCGGGCTTTAGAGATTCTCCTTGTTCCCCCTTTATATTCAACTTCCTTTTTTAATTCATATAGTTTT
>CACLEI010000032.1 GCA_902605935.1 uncultured SAR86 cluster bacterium
TGCATTCATTGTCTTACCTTGCATGACTCTTTGTGCTGTATCTTTAATTTTTGCATCTTTACCGACAACTACTGGTGACTTTCCTCCAAGCTCTAATGTTAGAGGTACTAAATTTTCAGAGGCAGCCTTCATAACATGTTTTGCTATCGACGTTCCTCCAGTAAAGATCAAATGATCAAATGCTAGACCACTGAACGCCGCTCCTACTTCAGCATCTCCTACAAATACTGCCATTTCTGCTTCATCAAAGTACTCCTCAACCATCAATTTTAAAAGATCTGAAGTAGCAGGGGTTAATTCTGAAGGTTTATGCATAACTCGATTACCAGCAGCAATAATTCCTGCAAGTGGAGCTAGTGCAAGATTCATAGGGAAATTCCAAGGGCTAATAGCCCCAACCACTCCTTTGGGCTGATATCTTACTTCGGCTTTAGCACCTAATAAAGACAGTGCAGACCCCAAAGGAGCAATGGCAGCTTTTCTTTTTTCTGTACGCATCCATTTTTTTAAGTTCTTTTTAGCATGCTCCATTGGACCTACGACAGAAGCAACTTCTGTTACTGCTGACATCATAGAATCTCTATTACCGAAATCTTGATTTACAGTTTCTATGATTTTTTTATCATATTTATTAACCATAGCGATGACTCTATCAAGACGATCTTTTCTTAGGTCTATTTCAGGTGCCCCTTCTTTGATATTTAAACTTTTTTGCAACTCTAAAACACGGTGCATTTCATTGATTGTTTCAGTACTCATAATTTCTCCCTTACTTTATTTAATTAGACAGACCTTTTAGCCTTATCTTTCTCATTTGTTTTCTTAATACTATCTCTTATTGCTTCCCAATCTTCATCTTTCATAGAAGCTAAAGCCCTATAAAAGGTTCCTCCAGTTAGATATTCTGCTCCGTCAATAGCAATTGTTTGTCCATTAAGGTAATTACAACCATCAGACATCAAAAAAGTTGCAAGGTTCCCTAATTCTTCCATCTCCCCGACTCTCCCCATAGGATTTTGGCTATAACTTCCGCTTGAGTCAGATGCGGCTTCATCAGGACTTTGTCCTGGAGAGAGTCTTGCCCAAGCTCCTTCAGTTGGAAATGGACCAGGGGCAATCGCATTAATTCTTATACCTGTTTTACCCCATTCTGTAGCTAATGATTGCGTCATCGCGTGAATACCACTTTTTGACATTGCTGATGGAACTGTGAAAGCAGAACCCGTCCAAACCCATGTAGCTAGTATTGAAATGATATTTCCACCCATGCCTAGTTCAAGCCATCTTCTACCAACGGAGTGCGTCACATAAAAAGTACCATGAAATACTATACTCGCTATTGCATCAAAACCTCTATGAGAAAGATCTTGTGTTCTTGAAATAAAATTACCTGCAGCATTATTTACCAATCCATGTATTGGTCCTTCTTCAAAAATTTCATTTATAGTGTTATCTACGTCCTGAGCTCCCCTAATATCTAGACCGTAACACTTAACACTACCACCATTTTCATCCATCAATTCCTTTGCAGTGTCTTCTAAAACTCCTACTCTTCTGCCGCATATAAGAACCTCGGCACCGTATTTTAAGAAATATCTAGACATTTCCTTACCCAATCCAGAACCACCCCCAGTTACCAATATTCTCTTTCCCTTTAGTAAGTCTTCTTTAAACATTAACTCTCCTCATTTAATATTTACACTATAACAAATATTACACAATTAGCCCTATCCGGGTTTATTGGGAATTTTCGAATACTTCCAAATTTCTATCTTCTCTGTAATTTTTATCTCTAATCCATTTATGGCGTTTATTAAAAAAAATAAAGATGCTAGCTAAGAACATTAATGCGGCACCTAAAAGGTAAGGTAAAGACGGATTGAGCATGTAAAGGGGCATAGAAATTAATGGAGAAATAACATGTCCAATTGGAATTACCATTCCTAAAAAACCTCCTGCTACTCCTTGATATTCTTTGCCTACAGATAATGATAAAGAAGATGATATACCCGGTCCTAACATTCCTCCACCAAGACCATAAAAAAATAGACAAATATATACTTCTACTAATGTAGAGCTATATGCATATCCCAAAAGAGCAAAAAAATTAAGGATAACACCTAATTTTACTAAAGATCCAGGTGAGGTTTGAAGTCTATCTGCTATAACCAATTGCCCGTTTAATACACCTAATGCCGAAAGCATAAAACCAATGCTAGCAAGAGCTATATAGTTCTCTGAAGAGGGAGTTATGACATCTTGGAAAAAAAATGAAGAAGTTTGTACTAAGGCAGCGTTAGATACACCAAATCCTGCTGATATAATCAAAAAAGGCCAGACTCTGGCATCAAACAAAGTAAGCTTTTTGATCTTTTTCTCTTGGAAGATCATTGGAGGAGTTTTTTGTAAGGAAACAAAAATAATTACTATGAAAGCGCCCATAGCAAAGAAGAAGAACGGAGCAGTATAAGATATTAGTAAAAGTAATCCTGCTACCGCAGGACCTAGTATCCTACCCATTGAAAATCCTGAATCAAGTCTAGCAAATGCTCTACTTCTTGCCTCAATAGAGCTTATATCAGCTACCCACCCTCCAGATGAGGGTCTAGTTGCGCTCCCAAAGATGCCATTCAGTAGTCTTGCAGAAACCAACAATAGAAATAAAAAAGTACCTGTTAATAGACCACTTTGTCCTAGAGAGATTGTAAAACTAAAAAGTATCAAAGAAATTGCAAAACCAGAAAGACCGACGATAACTATTTTTTTTCTTCCAATAGAATCGCTTAATGATCCCCATATAGGACTTAGAATCATCCAGGCCAATGCTGAAGTGGCAAAAATTGAACCAATTTGGATTTCATTTAAACCAAGATCTCGTGCAATTGGAGGAATAGTTATAAAGACTATTGATTGACCTGCTCCAACGCATAACAAACCTGCAGCAAGCACCCAGATAGTATTGGGAAGCTTTTCAAGCGATTTACTCATATGTAATTATGAGTAAAAAAATCTTTTTATTTATAACGTCTTTGAGGACATACTCATAATAACTTGAAAGGCTATGCGACCATTCATGCTCATAAACGGCAGCCTCTTGAGATGATGAATTGAAAGTTAGACATTTCTTTAAAAAATATGGTTCAGCCTGTTCATTAAT
>CACLEI010000033.1 GCA_902605935.1 uncultured SAR86 cluster bacterium
GATGACTCCTCAAATCAGATTAAAGATTTGTTGCAAAAAAATAAAATTAGAAGTGTTTTAAGTAGTTCAGTGAATCCTTCAATTTCTAAACTCAGATTTTTGGCAGGTCAACAACAACTCATCAGAATTGATAGTGAGGAGGAATTTACCGAAGCTGATTGGAAGTCAAGTCTATCCAACTACAGAAAGCATATAAGATTAGAGAAAAATCAGGTCTTGATAATTTCTGATTATGAGAAAGGAACCTTAAAAAATATACCCTTAATCATAAAAGAGGCAAAAAAACTTAATAAGATAATTTTAGTAGATCCAAAAGGGGATAACTTTTCTAAGTATAAGTCTGCAAATATTATTACACCAAATTTCGATGAGTTTTTGAGAGTTGTAGGGAAGATTAAAGGGGAGTCCGATATTACAAGAAAAGGAAAAGAGCTTATAAATACGCTTAAATTGAGTGCACTTTTAATAACTAGAGGCTCTGAGGGTATGACTCTTCTTGAAAATAAAACAGGAAAAATTTCAAGAATGGATTTCCCAGCTGAAGCAAAAGACGTATTTGATGTATCAGGAGCTGGTGATACAGTCATAGCTTCAATTGCAGCAGGACTTGCAGGTGGCTTTAGTCTCTCTGAATCAATAAATTTAGCTAACATTGCTGCAGGTATAGTTGTAGGGAAATCGGGAACGGCAACTGTTAGTAGGGCAGAGATAATTCCTTTTTTAGATAAATCAGAGGTACATATGTCTTTGGGAGAAGTAAAATCTTATGTTCAATCTCTTCGTCAAAAAGGACAAAAGATTATATTTACAAATGGATGCTTTGATATCTTGCATGCAGGACACGTTGAATATCTTAAAGCAGCGAAAGACTTAGGGGATAAATTAATCGTTGGTATTAATTCCGATAAGTCAGTTAAGAGCCTTAAAGGAAAAAACAGGCCCCTTAATAAACTAGAAAATAGAGCAAAAGTACTTGCATCCTTAAGATGTGTCGACGCAGTAGTGATTTTTAAAGATAAAACGCCAATCAAATTAATTTCAGCTGTAAAACCTGATATTTTAGTTAAAGGTGGAGATTACAAGATTAATGAAATAGTGGGATATGAAGAAGTTATCAAATCTGGAGGTAGGGTTATGACTATTCCTTTGGTTAAAGGTATATCAACAACCAAGATCATTCAAAAAATGACCTAATAACCTTATCGTTTTAACCTCCTTTTTTCCCTTTTTTTATCTCTACTGGACCACTTAGGATAAATACTTTCACGCAATCCTGATTTGAAGCGTCTGTGCATCCAAAGGTAGCCTTCAGGTTCTTTCAGTATAAACTCTTGGTAAAGATCATTCATTCCTTTTAAGAATTCGTATCTATTTTGGGAACTATTCAATTCTTTAAGTTCTATCTCATAAGTTCCTTTCACATTAGAAACATCAGCAAAAATTATTTTTGTACTTTTTTTACAAAACAATTCAGGAAAAGTAACTGTAGCAGCTTGATGACCGAAAAAAGGAACCATTTCTGAGACATTTTGACCATAATCTTGATCTGCCGCATAGAGGAAAATTTTTCCCGACTTTATCCATCTTGCTGCCTTTAAACCCTCTTTGTTTGTTAAAGATGCATCTATGTAATTATTTCTAGCTTTTATCATCACATAATTTAGTACTGCATTAGATTGAGATTTATACATCCCTGTTAAAGTAAAAAATTGGCTTAATAGTCTTAGATCTAACTCTAAATGCGTAGAGTGCTTTATAAGAAGCAGCGCTCCTTCAGCTCGATTTTCTAATAGATGACCATTAATTAATCGAGTTTTAATATTCAAAATCCTTTTATCTGAAGCCCACCAACCAATAGCCATCTCAAAGATACCTCTCCCGACAGCTTGAAAGTTTGATTTAACAAATTGATTAAGTTCATCACCTTCCTTCTGAAGACATCTATTAATATTAATGGTACTTATTTCTTTTCTGTGAGGACTGAGTTTATGAATTAAGAGTCCCAGAGAGTCTCCCAATCTCATTAGAATTTCATATGGAAGAAGGGAGATAATTCTTAGCAAACCCATTCCTATCCATGTGATTATGCTTTTCAATGAAAGAAGGGATGGTGAAAACTTGTTTTTGGCCTTTGACATGAGATTAGGTAGGATCATTTTTTGGCCATTTTTCTAAGGTATCTAAATAAAGGTTTATTCCTTCAGCGACATCTACGAAATCTTCTGTGTATCCTACTTTTCTCAATTTTGAAATGTTAGCTTCTGTAAAGCTTTGATATGAACTTTTTAACTTTTCAGGAAAATCAATATATTCAACTCTTCCCTTTTTATGCCAATCGATTACAGCCTGAGCAACGTCATTAAATGCACTACTTTTTCCAGTACCTAAATTGAATATACCTGAGATTTCTTTATTTTCCATAAACCAAAGATTGACCTTTACTATGTCATCAACATAAATGAAATCTCTCCTCTGCTCGCCATCGCTATATCCGTCAGATCCTTTAAACAGCTTTATTAAGTCATTATCTTTTAACTGATTATGCAAATGATATGCAACACTAGCCATACTGCCTTTATGTTGTTCTTGAGGGCCATAAACATTGAAATACCTAAGTCCAACAATTTGAGTTGCATTTTCAGCTAAGGCTTGCCTCACTAGTTGATCAAATTTAAATTTAGAATATGCATAGAGATTAATCGGATTCTCATTCTCAATTGATTCTACGAAAACATTCCCACTTCCATAAACAGAGGCAGAAGAGGCATAGATGAGGGGAGTATCCGATTTTATTGAAAGATTTAATAGTTCTTTTGAGTATAATAAATTATTCTTGTATAGATACTCTGCATCCCATTCCATTGTATTTGAGCAAGCACCTTGATGATAGATTGCTTTGAGTTTTGTTCCGTCAAATTTATTTTTTTGAAGTAGTGATAGAAATTCATCTATATAGAGATAATC
>CACLEI010000034.1 GCA_902605935.1 uncultured SAR86 cluster bacterium
CTTTTATGCGGTTTTAGGAGGCATGAAAGGCATTACATATACTCAAGTAGCACAATACTGTGTACTAATTTTTGCCTACTTAGTGCCGGCTATATTTATTTCAATATTGATGACCGGCGAAGTTATTCCACAAATTGGCTTTGGAAGCACTCTAGTTGAAAGTCAAACATACCTTCTCGATAAACTAGATCAGGTTACAAGGGATCTGGGTTTCATTGCTTATACTGAAAATGTTAAAAGTAATATCGATATTTTTTGCATAACGGCAGCCCTAATGTTTGGTACTGCGGGGTTGCCGCATGTCATAGTGAGGTTCTTTACCGTTCCTAGTGTCGGTGCAGCAAGACAATCAGCTGGTTACGCGTTAATTTTTATAGCACTGCTATACACAACAGCTCCTGCTGTTTCTGCTTTTGCAAGAATGAATTTAATAGATTCGATTCAAGATCAACCATATAGCATTTCACCGTCCTGGTTTAAGAACTGGGAAGAAATAGGTCTAATTGCATGGATGGATAAAAATGAAGACGGAAAAATTCAGTATTCCTCTGGGGATGCTCTGGAAAATGTAAAACCTTCATATCAAGAACTTAGAGGGTCTTATGGACAGAGACTTCTTGAAAATAAACCCAATTTATCTAATGAAAATGAGATATATATAGACAGAGATATTATCGTTTTAGCAAACCCTGAAATAGCCCAACTTCCTGGCTGGGTTATAGCTTTAGTTGCTGCTGGAGGCCTCGCAGCAGCCCTTTCAACGGCAGCAGGGCTCCTATTAGTTATATCTTCATCGGTTTCGCATGATCTTTTAAAGAAGACCTATATGCCTCAAATTACTGAAAAACAGGAACTCAAATATGCAAGAATCGCAGCTGCTGTTGCAATAGGCATAGCTGGCATTTTTGGTATCTATCCTCCAGCATTTGTAGCACAGGTTGTGGCATTTGCCTTTGGACTCGCTGCAGCAACGTTCTTTCCAGCACTTTTTCTGGGTGTATTTTACAAAAGACTAAATAAGGAAGGTGCAATTACCGGCATGCTTGGAGGTCTACTCTTTACTGCTTCTTATATTATTTATTTCAAATTCATTAATCCAGATATCAATAATTCAGACTTTTGGTTCCTAGGTATCTCGCCTGAGGGAATTGGCTGTATAGGAATGATAATAAACTTTGTACTCGCATTAAGTATTTCAATCTTTACCAAACCTCCGCCAAAAAAAGTTTTTGATATGGTGGATGAAATAAGACAGCCATAATGTTAATTCCTGAATTAGATCCTGTCGCAATACAATTAGGACCATTGGCAATTAGATGGTATGGCCTAACATGGCTAGCTGCCTTTTCAACTATCTACTTCTTAATCAAAAGATACCAAAAGGACTTAAATGTAGATCAAATCAGTGACCTAATGTTTTATAGCCTTCTAGGTGCGATATTAGGTGGAAGAGCAGGGTATGTTTTCTTCTACTCTATAGAGCAATTTACATCTAATCCTTTATCTATTTTCTTTATTTGGCAAGGAGGATTATCCTTTCATGGAGGTCTTCTGGGAGTTTTAATTGCTTGCTTCTGGCTATCAAGAAGTTGGGGGGTTCAATTCTTTTGGTTGATGGATAGAGTGGCTCCATTTGTGCCTCCAGGCCTAGGATTTGTAAGATTGGGAAACTTTATGAATTCAGAACTTCTAGGCAGACCAACTGATATAAGTTGGGGAGTTATATTTCCTTCCGACCCATTAGGGCTAACAAGGCATCCATCTCAGTTATACCAAGCTTTTGGAGAAGGCATAGTGCTTTTTATTTATATGCTTCATATCTCAAGGAATTCAAAACCTAAAATGAACATTTCTGGACATTTCCTTTTAGGATATGGAATCATTAGATTCGTCTCTGAATTCTTTAGAACACCGGATCAACATATAGGATTTATTTTTGAAATTCTTACAAGAGGGCAACTTCTTTGCTTGCCAATGATAGTAATTGGTCTCCTTCTAATTTATTATTCATATAGAAAAAATACATGAATTAATGGAACAATATTTAAATTTACTTACAGAAATCAAATCTAAAGGAACTAAAAAAGAGGATAGAACCGGAACAGGAACAATCAGCATATTCGGACATCAAATGAGATTTGATTTGAATGATGGGTTTCCATTAGTAACCACCAAAAAAGTAAATTTCAATGCTATCTTGCATGAACTTTTATGGTTTATAAAAGGCGAGACAAATATCGAATATTTAGTAAAAAATAATGTAAACATATGGAATGAATGGCCATTTCAAAGCTGGTTGGAGAGAACAAATCAAAATGAAGGTCTGACTATGCATTCAAAGGAGTGGAAGGATAAATTACAAGAATTTATTGATCAAATAAAAAAAGACAATTCCTTTGCAAAAGAGTACGGAGATCTCGGGCCAGTATACGGTAAACAGTGGAGAGATTTTGAAGGAGTAGATCAACTAGCTCAGGTAATAGAGGATCTGAAGAAAAATCCTAATTCTAGACGCCATATTGTCTCGGCCTGGAATCCTAAGGAAATTCCAACAATGATTAAATCAGGGTTACCACCTTGTCATACACTCTTTCAGTTCTATGTAGCTGATGGGAAGCTCTCTTGTCAGTTATATCAAAGAAGTGCCGATGTATTTCTAGGTGTTCCATATAATATTGCGTCTTACGCCCTTCTTACTTACATGATAGCTTCGGTCACAGATCTAGAGGTTGGAGATTTTGTTCACTCTCTAGGTGATACACATATTTATCTGAATCATCTTGTTCAGGTTGATGAGCAGCTTTCTAGAGAGCCGCATCAGCTGCCTAAAATCGAGATAAATAAAAAGGATAATCTGTTCGATTATAATTTCGAAGATTTCAAACTTATAGATTACAACTCTCACCC
>CACLEI010000035.1 GCA_902605935.1 uncultured SAR86 cluster bacterium
GTCCTGATTTTCCAATTCCTAAAGTTATTATTTTACCCTTAGTTATGAGCAACTTATCACAAACCTCATTAAATTCTGAAGATAATGTTTTTGACAGAATTTCCAGTCCCTTAGATTCGATTTTAATAGTTTTTCTTGCTGATTTTAGGTGATCAATTTTTTTCATATACGTAAATCTATCTAATAAGCGAAGTAAAGTGAAACAAAGTATGAGCTTAAAAATAGCAAGCTGAGCAAGATACTAGCGTATCTCTCCTTTTTTGAAACAGAAAAAATATAGTAGGCAAATATAAAAGTTATTATGAAGAGAATGAATAATAAGGGCGACCATTCAGAATATGACCAACCTAGTGACATTTTTGGATTCATAAATAAACCTGGTATAGCTAAAACACATAGTCCATTAAAAATATTTGAGCCTATTAAAGTCCCAGTAACTGTTTCATATCTGCCTTTTAAGGCTAATGAAACAGATGCAGCTATTTCCGGCAAACTAGTTCCTATTGCTAACACTGTATACCCAATAAATAACTCTCCTAAACTAAATTCATCCAATATTTGATTTGCTCCAAAAGTAATTAACCATGCTGCAAAAACGAGAAAGACTAGAGATAGAGTAAGTTTCAAAGATACATATTTAGGTAAATCTATATCATTTTCTTTTTCATCAGAAACACCATTCTTATACCAGAAAAAAATAACCAGAATTAGTGATGCTAAGAGAATGAATGAGGATGCAATATTAAATGGATCGATAGCAATAATTAACCAAATAAGTAAGCCAGAGACCAATAAAATCAATAAGTTTTTTTGAATAGCTACCTCTTGTTTTATTCTAAGTTTTTTTAGAGAAACTACTAGAAGCATAGAACCAAAAACGAGTGAAAGATTAGCTACATTTGATCCAATTACATTACCAATGACCATAGAACCTTTATTTTCTAGGGAGACAAAGAAAGTTGTAAGCATTTCCGGTGCTGATGTTCCAAAAGCGATAACCGTAGAGCCAATAAAGAAAGGAGAGAAACCAAATTCTCTTGCTGCATGAACAGAATAATTTTCTAATTTTTCGGCACTAACCCATATAAGGGCAATTCCTGAAGTTATTGCTAATAATGCAATGATCATAAATATTATATTAGTCCTAAATAAGACTTATACCAGATGGTATAATAGTTATTTACCAAATCAAATCATATTTATCTATTATGAAAATTGCCCCGCTTAAACTTTTTGTTTTAATTAACTTATTTATCTCAAGCCTTCAAATCTTTTCAGAGGAAGTTTCAGCACATGAGTATGCTGAGAGAACTCATACTAATATAATCGAAATTATAAGGACAAGGAATCAACTCTTTCTAGATAATCCAGATCTTTTTACAAAAGAGATAAGCGATGCGTTTGGGCCAATAGTAGATTTTAAAAGAATTTCGAGAAACGTAATGGGCAAATATGCTAAAGATGCTACTCCCAAACAGTTAGAGGATTTCTCGGAAGTATTCGAAAGTAGTTTGCTAGATACTTATGCCAGCACTCTCGTAGAGTTTAAGGATGAAAAAATTAATGTATTACCCCCAACAAGTGCCACTAATTCAAAGACAAAGGCTAGAGTAAATATTGAAATAGTAACTTCATCAAGTACATATCCTGGAAGATACAGTATGTATTTAGATAAAAACAATGATTGGAAAATAATCAATATTGAAATTAATGGTATGAATCTTGGAAAAATTTTTAGAAATCAATTCTACTCACTGATGGAAAAAAACAAGGAAGATATAAATTTAGTCATAGAAAAATGGGTAACTTCAGTTTAGATGGATAAATTATTGATAAGAGGAGGTGCTCCTTTAAATGGAGAAATTTATGCTTCAGGAGCAAAAAATTCTGCATTACCAATCTTGGCAGCATCTTTGTTGGCTGATTCTCCTCTCAAGGTGGGGAATCTTCCCCATCTAAATGACGTAACAACAATGCTTGAATTATTGGGTTCTATGGGTGTCGATGTCATGTTAAGTGATGAAATGGAAGTTCAGGTTGATACTTCAAATATTCAAAACCTCAATGCACGTTACGAACTAGTCAAAACTATGAGAGCATCAATACTTGTTTTGGGACCTCTATTGGCTAAGTTTCAGCAAGCTTCTGTTGCTCTTCCAGGCGGATGTGCAATCGGAAGTCGGCCCGTAAACCTTCACATAGAGGCCATGAGAGCAATGGGTGCAGAAGTTAGTATTGTAGATGGAAATATCAAAGCAAAAGTTGATGGACGCCTGAAAGGTGCAAGAATAATATTTGAACCAGTAAGCGTAACAGGAACAGAAAATGTCATTATGGCAGCGAGTTTAGCTGAAGGAGTCACTACTATCGAAAATGCTGCTAGAGAGCCTGAAGTAATTGATTTAGCCAATTGTCTTATACAAATGGGCGCGAATATAAAAGGTGCAGGAACTCATATTATAACGATAGAAGGAGTTGATAAACTAGATGGCGCAGCCTTTAGTGTCATGCCCGATAGAGTTGAAGTTGGGACATATCTAACTGCAGTGGCTATGACCGGTGGTTTAGTAAAAATAAAATCTGCCAAACCTCAATATCTTTCATCGGTTATATTGAAACTGGAAGGTTGCGGAGCCACTATCAATCAAGGGGCAGATTGGGTTGAGATTAAAATGGATGCCTCTAGACCACAAGCAACAAGTTTAACTACAGGACCTTATCCTTCCTTTCCAACAGATATGCAGGCTCAATTTGTTTCTTTAAATTCTATTGCCAAAGGAAATTCAACAGTTACTGAAACT
>CACLEI010000036.1 GCA_902605935.1 uncultured SAR86 cluster bacterium
AAGGATTCATAATCCTCAACTGATCTATGCGGTCCGAAGACCGAAAAGTACTTATAGGAAAACTTGGTAAGCCACATGGAATAAAGGGTTACATTTATTTTCATTACTACGGTAAAGATTTATCTACTCTTTTAAATTATGAAGAGTTAATTGTTGAACAAGAAAAGGCTTTCAAGCTAGAAAAAACTTTTGAGAAATCAGATAGATTGATTATAAAATTTGAAGGATGCGATGATCGTAATTTCGCAGAGAAACTTAGAAATAAAGAAGTTTATATTCACGAAGAAATTCTACCTCCACTAAAAGATGGAGAGTATTATCTTTATCAATTAGAAGGGTTAAAAGTAAGGAATTTAGAAAATAAAATTCTCGGAATTGTTCAGGGATCGTTCGGTACAAAATCTAATGAAGTTCTAATAGTTCAAAGCACGAAAGAAAGTATTGATGATAAAGAAAGACTTTTGCCTTATATAAAACCTCAAGTAGTTAAAGAAATTTCTTTAGAAGAAGGCCTGCTGTTAGTTGATTGGCCAGATAACTTTTAAAGTAATGAAATTCAATTTAGTTACTATTTTCCCCGATCTGGTTAATAATTTTATTGAACATGGATTATTCGCTAAGGCTATTAACAACAGTTTGATTGAAGTAAAGGCTTGGGACCCTAGAGAATTCAGTGGAAATAAAGATGGAAGAATAGATGATAAGCCATTTGGGGGAGGGCAAGGCATGCTTTTTCAACCAGAACCAATTATCAACACTGTTAATGAGATAAAAAAGCATAATAAAACTCATGTCATATTCGTGGCACCGCACGGTACTATCTTTAACCAAAAAAAAGCCATTGACTTAAAAGCTTATGAAAATATAACAATAGTTTGTGGTAGATATGAGGGTATAGACAAAAGAATTGAAGAAACTTGTATTGATGAAGTAATTTCAATAGGGGATTACGTATTAAATGGCGGCGAACTCGCAGCTTTTGTTCTAATGGAAGCTATAGCAAGACAGCATAAGGATTTCATTGGAAATAAGGAGTCTTTAAATGACTCTTTCAGTGATGGACTTTTAGAACATCCTCAATATACAAGACCCGAAAAAAACGCCTCATGGGAATGTGCCCGAAATATTAATCAGTGGAAATCATGAAAAGATAAATAGATGGAAACTCAAAGAGTCATTAAGAATAACACTTAAAAACAGACCCGATCTTATAAAAAGTAAAGATCTTTCTGACTTGGAGATTGAACTATTAAGTGAAATTAAAGATGAATAATCGAATATTTATCTGATAGAATGCGCAGCCTAATTAGGTTATTTCATAGTGAATAAGAATAAATACATACAAACTGTAGAGACATCTCAACTAAGAGATGATATTCCAAGTTTTTCTCCTGGGGATACCATTGTAGTGGATGTGAGAGTCGTTGAAGGTACCAGAGAGAGACTTCAACCATTTGAAGGCGTAGTCCTGTCTATTAAAAAGAGAGGATTAGGGTCATCATTTATTGTGAGAAAGATCTCTAATGGAGTAGGTGTAGAAAGAACTTTTCAAACTCACAGTCCCATTATAAGCTCTATTAAAGTTAAAAGACGTGGAGATGTGAGACAGGCTAAACTTTTTTATCTGAGAGAAAGAACGGGCAGATCTGCAAGGATTAAAGAGAAACTAAGTTAATTACTGTCTTGCTCATTTAGGCTATGGGCACTGTAGATATAAATTCAGAAAATCTCATTGATTCTTTCATCGATGATTCATGGCTTGAGAAAGGTTTAAGCAAGAATACCCTATCAGCTTATAGGCATGACATTATTTCTTTTTCTAATTGGTACAAAGGTTCGTCGTTGTTAGATGTTAGTAGAGGGGATTTATTAGATTATTTAGCTGCAAGACTAAAAGAGGGCTATAGTGGCAGATCAACTGCAAGATCTCTCTCAAGTCTTAGAGCTTTCTACTCACACCTAACTATCAAACATAATTTAGTTCAAAATCCTACCTCTAAAGTGGATAGCCCTAAGTTAGGTCAAACACTACCTAAGACACTTTCCGAAGATGAAGTAGAAAATCTTATAAATACTCCAGACGTCGAAGAAGTTATTGGTTTAAGAGATAGAGCAATGCTTGAATTAATTTATGCCTGTGGCTTGAGGGTGTCCGAGTTAATTAACTTAGACATCTTAAACATAAATATAAGACAGGGAATTATCAGAGTTATTGGTAAGGGAGAGAAAGAAAGATTAGTTCCTATGGGTGAAGAGGCTCTTTATTGGGTACAGAAGTATATTAACGAAAGTCGACCCAACTTGCTGAAAGAAAACAACAAAATATCCGAACTTTTTTTAAGTAAAAGAGGAAAATCCATGACCCGTCAAACTTTTTGGTACAGAATTAAAGACTATG
>CACLEI010000037.1 GCA_902605935.1 uncultured SAR86 cluster bacterium
AAAGTTTTTTATATAAATTCATCAGGCTATATATCCTCAGTTGATCTTGATTCAGGTAAATTACTTTGGTCAAAAGATACTCAAGATTTAGTATCTTCAGGATTAGATGTTAGTTTTAAAACAATAAGTTATGGAACTCTTGATGGAGGTTTAGTTGCGCTTGATAGTAAGAATGGTGATGAGATCTGGAGGTCATTGACCTCAAGCGAAAGTCTATCTCCTCCGGTAAATTCAGGTAGCCACATTATCATCCAAACTGTGGACGGGAGAATATCTGGATATAACATAAAATCAGGAAAAAGAGATTGGTTTCATCAAACTGTTTTACCATCACTTACTTTAAGAGGAACTTCTAGACCATTTATAGATCAAGGATTTGTATTTACAGGATTTGCCAGTGGCAAAGTAGCAATGTTTTACCCTGATTCAGGAGCAATAAGACTAGAACTCCCAATAACATTGAATGAAGGGAAATCCGAACTAGAAAGAATAATCGATATCGATGGAAAGTCAGTTATCGTAAATGATTTATTGATAGCAGCTACTTATCAGGGCAATATCGCAGCGATAAATTTGAGAAACGGGAGACCGGTTTGGCAAGAAGACATTTCAACAGTCAAAGATCTTACTTCAAATGGCAACAGAGTAGTATCCGTTGATAGTAAAGACGTGATTAAAGCTTTTGGTACAGCCACTGGAGCAATTCTATGGGAACAAGATGATCTGAAATTACGTAAGTTAACTTCCCCGGCCTCTATAAGTAATCTCATAGCTGTAGGAGATTTTGAAGGATATATTCATTTATTAAATGCTCAATCAGGAGCCTTTGAAGGTAGGGAGAGAGTTTCGAGAGATGCAATAACTGAAATTGAGTCAGTAGGAAATGATCTTTTAATAGTTGATACCTCCGGACGTGTTCAAAAGCTATCCATTAAATGAAGATCCAAAGGTATTTAATTAGTCATGTCTGTTGTAGCAATTGTTGGTCGCCCTAATGTAGGAAAATCGACAATTTTTAATATCTTAACGGCCTCAAAGTCAGCTATCGTTGCGGATTTTTCAGGGTTAACTAGAGATAGAAAATATGGTCGTCTCAAAGATAGCCAATTGACTCTAATCGATACTGGAGGCTTGAATGAGGATACCGATGATATGTCTCAAGCTATTAAAGAACAGACAGACTTAGCCATTGAGGAGGCGGATTATCTTCTGTTCGTTGTTGATGCAATTGATGGTCTTTTGCCAACAGATAAAGAAATTGCCAAGTCTCTTAGAAAGCAAAACAAAGCAATTACTTTATTGATAAACAAAGCTGACAATTCAAGGCTTGAAGAGTCTTCAGCAGAATTCAATAGTTTAGGATTTAAAAAATCAATCTTTTTATCTGCATCTCATAATAAAGGTTTTGGAGATTTACGTGATCTGTTGAGCGACTATGACGAACTAGATATAACTGAAGATTCTATTAATCAAGATAACTCAATAAAAATTTCAATAATTGGAAGACCCAATGCCGGTAAATCAACTCTTGTAAATGCTTTAATCGGGGAAGAGAGGTTAGTTGTCTCTTCGCAATCGGGTACGACTAGAGATTCTATCGATGTACCGCTGGAAGCAGGGAGTAAAAAATTTACCTTGATAGACACAGCCGGAATGAGGCGAAAGCGTTCTATCAAGGAAGAGACAGAAAAGTTTTCTGTATCAAAATCAGTCGATTCAATAAAAAGGGCAGATCTAGTAGTTATCCTAATAGATGCTTCCGAAAATATTGTTGATCAAGATATACATTTGTTAGGGCTAACATTGGCCATAGGTCGACCTGTTCTTTTGGTCGCTAATAAAATTGATCTTTTAAATAAGTCGGATAGAGAAAATCTTGAAAGCAAGATTAATCGAAAACTAAAATTCGCTAGTTATATAAAATTGCATTACATTTCAGCAAAAAATCAGAGAGGTCTGAAAAAACTCCTTAAATTGACAGATACTATTTATAAAGAATCACTAAGAGATTTAGATACATCTATCATTAATAAAATCCTGAAGTCTGCACTTTATAATCAACAACCTGCCATGTCGGGTAGATTTAGACCTAAATTAAGATATG